>DASUOG010000024.1:0-12618 GCA_036276755.1 Saccharimonadales bacterium (SeqCode)
GGGATAGCTCCACCGGTGTCGGCTGGGGGGCAGCTTCAGTATTAGATTGGGGACTGGGTTCGCGCTCGCTCATATGATTAAAATTGTTTTTGTTTTTGTGTATTTACATTATTATATTAACAAAATTCTTACGTTTTGTCAATGATAATTAAATGTTTTTGTAATATAAGCAACTAAATAGCTTGAAAGTAAGTGCTATGCTAGCCTTATGAAAGTTCTTGGAATCGAAACCAGTTGCGATGAGACAGCGGCCGCCGTGGTGGAGTCCGCTGGACAGCGGAGGCTTAAACTACTGTCAAACGTAGTTGCCAGCTCGATCGACCAGCACCGGTTATACGGTGGCGTCGTGCCGGAAATAGCGGCCAGAAGTCACATAGAATCGATCAACCCGGTAATTGGCCGCGCCTTGCGCGAAGCCGGTTGCCGCTGGGATGACATACAAGCCATAGCCGTAACCTACGGGCCCGGATTGGGCGGTAGTCTGCTCGTCGGTGTCCTCTCGGCACGTACGCTTGCGATCCTCCACGATAAGCCCTTATATCCTATAAATCACGTCGAAGCCCATGTCTATAGCGCGTTCATCACCGAAACCGGCAAGGAATTAACGCAGGATTACCGTGTCAGCCCCAAGCGGCCGGATTTCCCTTTGCTGGCCTTGATAGTCAGCGGCGGGCACACCCAGCTGGTTTTCTTCAAGGAACATTCCGACTACCATGTGCTGGGCAAAACCACCGATGACGCCGCGGGCGAAGCCTTTGATAAGGTAGCCAAAATGCTCGGTCTTCCCTACCCCGGCGGTCCCGGTATCGAGAAACTGGCCGGCCGCGGCAATGCTGAAAAATATAATTTCCCCAAAGCCAAGACAGCCGGCAAGTATGATTTCAGCTATTCCGGGCTGAAAACCGCGGTATTAAGAACAGCCCAGAAAGCCATCGGCGAAGATTACACTTTTCCCTCGCACCAGCTGGCTCAACGGCTAAGCGGCGGACAAAAAGCCGACATAGCAGCCGGTTTTACCCAAGCCGCCCTGGAACTGCTGGTCGACAAGACAGTAGCAGCGGAACGCGAATTTCAACCGAAGAGCATCGTGGTAGCCGGCGGTGTCTCGGCCAGTCCGAAACTTAGACTGTTGCTGTCCGAACGATTGCCGGACAAAAAATTGTATTTTCCCGATAGCAAGCTCTGTACCGACAACGCCGTGATGATTGCCGCTTTGGGCTATTTCAAAGCCGGGTCTACCCAGCCGGCTAGCCCGGAGTTGCTTGAAATCGTGCCCAACCTTTCGATGTAGCAATCTTCTGATTTTTAGAATAAAATTTTAAAAACGTCAAAAATAAGTTTAGCTTTATCAGAAACTTTGGTTCACGTGAAGATTCTGGTGTAATAATAGTTTTTTTGCCAAAATATGGTCTGACTTAATAACCTTTATGCCGTTTTACAGAGGTGATATACTAGCACATTGATGAATACCCTAAGAGTTAAATTTTATAAGCGCAAAACCCGGCGCCATCCAAATAGGCACACCGGGGGTCTGAGAAGATGAATTTGCCTAAGGCCTATGAACCCGGCAAGTACGAACCGGATATTTATACCCTCTGGGAAGAACAAGGGGCTTTTTCTCCTCAAAACCGGGGTAATGACGACAACTACTGCGTTGTCATGCCTCCGCCCAATGCCAATGCAGACCTGCACATCGGGTACGAGCTGACCGCCGCTTTGGAAGACATAGTAATCCGTTACCAGCGGATGCGGGGTAAGGCGACCTTGCTGCTTCCCGGCGCCGATCATGCCGGCTTCGAAACCCAGTCGGTTTACGAGAAACACCTTGCCAAAGAAGGCAAGAGCCGTTTTGATTTTACCCGCGAAGAGTTGTACCAACAGATATGGGATTTCGTCGCGAAGAACCGTGGCCGGTTCGAAAAACAACTGCGGATAATGGGCGCCAGCTGTGACTGGAGCCGTTATACCTTTACGCTTGACGACGGTATAGTGGCCCAGGCTTATAAGACTTTCAAAAAGATGTGGGACGAGGACCTGATTTACCGGAGCGAACGACTGGTCAACTACTGTACTTATCATGGTACGGGGTTCGCCGATATCGAAGTAGTTTACCAGGAAACCAAAGGCAAATTATGGCATATCAACTATCCGCTGACTGACGGTGGCGGCGAAATAACGGTAGCTACCACCCGTCCGGAAACCATGCTTGGTGACGTAGCCGTTGCCGTTCACCCCAAGGATAAACGTTACAAAAATTTCATCGGCAAAACAGTCAAATTGCCGCTGACCCACCGGGAGATACCGATCCTGGCCGATGATTTCGTCGACTCGGAGTTCGGCACCGGTGCCGTGAAGATAACCCCGGCGCATGATCCTAACGATTTCGAGGTGGCCAAGCGGCATGACCTGCCGTTCTTGACTGTCATCGGTTATGACGGCAAGCTGAACCAGCATTGCCCGGAACCGTACCAAGGACTGACGGTAAGCAAGGGAAGGGAACGCGTGGTTGTCGATTTGAAGGAGCAGGGTTTTTTATACAAGGAAGAAGCCCACAAACACAGCGTAGGCCACTGTTATAAGTGCGATACCGTAATCGAACCGCTGCTCAAGGAACAATGGTTCGTAGACATGCAGCCCCTGGCCAAACCGGCTATTGAAGCGTTGAGGACGAATAAGATAGCCTTTTATCCTAGGAGCAAGCGTGACCAGCTTATCCGTTATTTGGAAGGTCTTAGGGATTGGAATATCAGTCGACAGATCGCATGGGGTATCCCGATCCCGGCTTTCCAGAACGTCGATAACCCGGACGATTGGATCTTCGACGAACGGGTAGGGGAGAAGACTATCACCAAGCGCGGCAAGACTTACCGACGCGATCCGGACACTTTCGATACCTGGTTTTCCAGCTCCAGCTGGCCTTACTCGACCCTCGGCGGGCCGGGAACCGATGATTTTGAGAAATTTTATCCGGGCAGCCTGATGGAAACCGGCGGGGAAATCCTGTATCAGTGGGTCGGACGGATGATAATGCTGGGACTTTACGTAACCGGTGACGTCCCTTTCAGGGAAGTATATATCCACGGTTACATCATGGCCGAAGACGGCTCCAAAATGAGCAAATCGCTCGGCAATGTAGTCGATCCGATGCCGGTGATTGAAAAGTACGGTTCGGACGCGCTCAGGATGGGCGTGATATCCGGACGTTCGCCGGCAGTCAACAGAGGCTATGATCCGCGGCGGGTGGAAGAGGCCCGCAATTTCTGCAACAAGCTTTGGAACATCGCCCGGTACATAGAAGGGGTGTCCGACGGCGGGCAAGGGCGACAGGAGAAAACCATCGCCGACCATTGGATAACGAACCGTTTGAACCAAGCCGGACGCAAGCTGGAAAATTATCTGGACAATTACCGCTTCAGCGAAGCGTATGATCTTATCTACCACCTGGTCTGGGACGATGTCGCCGACTGGTACATCGAATCCGGCAAGAACGCACCGAACCCCGATATGCTGAGATATATCTTAACAACCGTGTTGAAGTTCGTCCATCCGTTCGCGCCGTTCGTAACCGAGACAATTTGGCAGACCCTTCACCCCAATGATGACTCCCTGTTGATGATCCAAAACTGGCCCACGCCTGAGAAAACGGATGCCCGGGCCGCCCGGCAATTCGAAGAGATAAAGACCATAATCAGCGAGATCAGACAGATAAAAACTACCTTGGACCTGCGGGGCGGGGAACTGCGTTTTAAGGACTCCCGAACGATATTCGATAATGCCGATGTCATCAGGCGGTTGGCCAAGTTGGAATCCGTATCATCGGCCGGGGCCGGCAACGGCTTGGCACTCACCCAGACCAGCGAAAAATGCTGGCTGGACATAGACGTTAAATCTTCTGGCCGGCTGAAGGACTCTCTCGAAGAAAAGGCCAAGGAACTGCAAAAATCAATCAACCACTTAAGTGACCGGCTGGAAAATCCGGCTTACGTTAAGAAAGCGCCGAAAAAACTGGTCGAGGAAACAAAGGCGCAGCTTGTAGAAATTCAAACGGAGCAGGCCAGGGTCAAGGAACTCATCGTCAGGCTCTAAAACTGCAGAGCCTGTTTGACCCGTTCTGTCGAAGCTTCCGGCTCGCTGTCATCGAACCAAAGCACATGCCAGCCCTGCCGGGCAGCCGCCATCAGGTTGGGACGGGAATCATCGACCAGCAAAAGCGCCTCCGGCTTCAGGCCGGTTTTTTCTGCCGCCAGGTGGTAAATCTCCGGCTCCGGCTTGATAAAACCGGTCTGGGAAGAATCGATTATCACCTCGTAGGAAATATCGGGCAACAGGCCTTTATCGAACATCGTCTGTATCAATCCCGGCATGCTGTTGCTAAGCAAACCCACCCGGTAATGTTCGTCGGCCCATTCTATAAGCC
The DNA here is from genome assembly GCA_036276755.1 of Saccharimonadales bacterium (SeqCode). Classification (GTDB taxonomy): domain Bacteria; phylum Patescibacteriota; class Saccharimonadia; order Saccharimonadales; family 2-12-FULL-41-12; genus JANWLD01. Next base: position 4,418 of record DASUOG010000024.1, read on the forward strand.
CGGCGGTCTCGCTGATCGGTTCTACCGCCAGCAGGTAAAATTCCGTCCAGTCAACCTTGGGCAGCGAAAATCTTTCGGCCAGCAGATCGTTGAAATCCTCCACCGACATATCGCCGCGGCAGACCAGATCGTTATACTGCCAAAAAGCGGTTTCGATTATTTCCATCGGCACGCCTGTCCTGTCGGCAAGCAAACTGAAAGTCCTGTGGAAGAACCTGACCAGACTGCCGTTGATATCAAAATAAACGAATTCTATGCCGTTTTTTGAGCGCTTTTTAGTAATTTGTGCGCCTTGGGGCGGATCACCGCCCAAAAGCGCGTCTATGGACGTCCTGAGCGTTTCTGCGATGGCTTGGATGGTAAAGACGGACGGTGCCTTGATGGCGCCGCGTTCAATCTTGGCGAGAGTTGAGTAACTCAAACCGGACACCTGGCACAATTGCTGCTGGGTATACCCGGCGGTTTTTCTTGCCTGCTGAATACGAAGGCCCAAGCCCTTTTCCATTACCGCACCCTTTCTTAAATCTAACCATATAGTACCAGTAACCTAAGGAGCTGTGAAGAAAATATCGTTAATTCGGTGGCTAACTTTCCAGTGCCGAATCGGTGAAACTTATGATAGTCAGTACGACTATAAAAACAATTACTCCGGAGGCAATCGCGACCGCTAGGGAATTCTGGGTGTTATTACCGGTATAGCGCATGGCCTTGTTGTATACCCAAGCGCCGATGCCCACGGCAGCGAAAGCGGCTATAAGAAACGGTGGCATAGTTCAGATTATAGCTTTTTAGGCGGCGAGTTTAAACCTCGGTTATAATGTTTTTGAAGTGGATGTAAAAAAAATTTTCAAGGGGATCGTGCTATACCTGCTGGGTGCAAGCCTTTTCTTCGTGCTGTTCGCCTTCGCTTATTTTACCGCTTTTTCTCAGACCACGGCCAAGCCCGATAAGGTAAAGAATATTCTAAAGGACAGCGGTGTTTACCAGAAGGCTCCCCCCGTCATTTATGATAAGCTGGCTGCCGATGCGCCCGAATCCGCTTCGGATATACCGTTAGATAATCCTCTGGTACGCAATGCGGCACTGGACGCATTCACCCCTGGATTCGTACAAAATAATGTCGAGGCCGTCTTGGACGGTACTTATGAATGGCTGGAAGGCAAGGCCGCCCGGCCCGAATTCAATACCGAGCTAAAGAACGTCAAAAACAGATTCGCGGCCTCCTTGAGTGAGCAGGTAGGGAAGCGGCTGGCTAAGTTGCCGCCGTGCCGGCCGGGCCAGCATCCACCGGGTTTGCCGATCGACCCGTATAAAACCGCCTGCCGGCCAGCCGGAACCGATATCAATGCCATAAAGAAACAGGTCCGCCGCTCGGTGGCCGCAAATGATGATTTTCTAAACGGCGACACCGCTTCTCCTGCGCCCGAGTCGGGTTCAAACAATTCATTGTTCGATAAGAACTCACGTTTTCCAGAAGCATACCGATCGACCCTGCAGATGCCGTATTTGCTGGCCGCCTTTGCAGCTCTATTGTCAGCGGTCATAATTTTTATCAGCGGTAAGGCTGCGGGGCTGAAAAAATTGGCCCTCATTTTCGTCCTGGCGGGTATTTTTATAGTGTTCGTCCCCTTAGGGTTCCGCCTGATTACCGATGCGTTCATAAAGGCGGCATCGGGCAATAATGTGGTTACTGAACTGGTTGCGCCGGTCCTGCGTGAATTCAACCAGGCAGCCGCCAAGGTTTATTATGTTATCGGGGCAGCACACCTGGCCTTGGCAATTGGCGCCTACCTGTTGTTCCGCCGGTTTCAGCCGCCGGACAAACCCTTGAAGAAGAAAGCAGCGAAATGAAATACATTTTAAGCAACCAGGAAAAAGATAGTGGTACCGAAATAATTATCGGCCGGGACGCGTTGGAAGGCCTTAACGGTAGAGTATCGCGCTACACCAAGATCGCGGTTATTACCGACGAAGGGTCTGCCGCGTCCTGCTTACCGGCCCTACGACAAGTGCTCAGACAAGAATTAAAAACTGTAATCCTGCCGGAAGGTGAAGACAGCAAGAGTCTGAAACTTGCAGAAGATACCCTACGCCGTTTGCAGGAAGAAGGCTTCGACAGGAAAAGCCTGATAATCGGCCTGGGCGGCGGAGTCATCAATGACATCGCCGGATTCGTCGCCAGCATGTACATGCGTGGTATCGATTGGATAATGCTGCCGACTACCTTGACAGCCCAAGCCGATGCCGCGATTGGCGGCAAGACAGGTGTAAATTTAGCCGGTTATAAAAACATGGTAGGCAGTTTTTGGCCGGCCAGGGCGGTGCTGATAGACCCCGGCTTTTTGGATAGCTTGCCGAAAAAGCACTTAAGAAACGGGCTGGCTGAGATAATCAAAGTGGGATTTATCTCTGATGCAAACATCTTAAGCCACGTCCGAAAGATGAATCCGGATAAACTTCTCGGTGCCGAACTCGAAAGCGCCTCCGAGTTAGCCGCCAAAGCCAAGATCGACATTGTAAGCAAGGACACTTACGAAGCAGGGGAGCGCAAGCTGCTTAATTTCGGGCATACCGTCGGCCATGCCCTGGAAGCGATTTCCTTGACCAGCGGCAAGCCGTTATTACATGGCGAGGCGATATCGGTCGGCATGGTTGCCGAAGCCCGCCTTGCCGAGCTGGAAAAGGTCTGCAGCCAAGGTCTTGCCGATGAAGTTGCCAAGACGCTTGAACGTTTCGGTCTGCCCATCTCATATCAAGCTGGTACTGAAGCAATCATGGAGCATATACTTTCGGACAAGAAGAATGTCGAAGGAAACATACACTGGACCCTGCCCGTCAAAGCCGGTGAAGGTATATACGACCACATAGCCGGCGACTCCCATGTCCGTACTGCTATAGAATCGGTGGCCGGGTAAACTATTAAGTCTGAAGCTCTAAGGAAGCCGTCATAGGTAACAGGTAATTATCGTACAAGTTCTTCAGGTTTTCTGCCTTATCGCTAGCAGCGGAAAGAAACACGGCATGATCGCCTGCCCAGGTATAGATAAAGCTCGATACTTGACCGGGTACCTCCGTATCGACCTTTTTCCATTCTTTGCCGTTGATCGTGACCGTCGAAGCAGTTATTTTTACCTGGTTCTTATCTATGCCGAATACCGCCAGGCTCTCGCTGATCAGGTCCGTATCCTTTATCGCTTCATCAAAATTCACTTCGCTGTTATTCGCCTCCAGGCTTTCCGTTCCGACGCTTACGGAATTGCCGTATGCAGCCGTATCCTCCGGGTCGGCTATAGCCATGGTCTTAGCCCTGAACCCGCTGAAGCTTGAATCAGTCGCCGCCGATGCCTGCCAAGAAGCCGGGGCTTTGACCGTAAAACCAAGCTTGCTATCCACGGTCTGCCAATCATCCGGGACCGTAATGCTCAAAGGCCCGGTGGGCTGTACTTGCTCGGTCTGGGCGGATTCTTCGGCATTTTGGCTGCCGGTAGCCTGATTATCATCTTTTTTCAATAAGAAATAAGCGCCCACGCCGGCTACCACCAGAATTATGATAACTACAAGGGCGATTATAAGTAACTTCGAACTAAAGCGGCTACCTTGAGCGGCCTGATCATATATATTGTCGTTAATCGGCCCCGTCTGTGCGCCGCCCGCCGGTGGAACCGGCTGAGACGGAGGTACTTGCGGGGACTGTTGAGCAGGTTGCACGCCGCCGGACGGCTGCGAAGAGGATGGTACATCTTGCTTCCCGGGAATTGAAGATTCGCCTGCCCCAGCCGGTGTATTTCCCGTCGGACTTATCACGCTAGAGGGAACCGGCTGGTTTCCCGGCGCTTCGTTGGCCGCATCGGGCAAAGGCTTTGCCGGCCCGTTACCCGGCGGGTTATCCGGCAGGTTTTGCTTTTTCCATTCGGGGTCCATAAACATCTAGAGTGTAACACAAGCTTTAGCGGTATAGAAATGGCGGAGAGGCATAAGAATTCGGGGAATTGTTATGCAGTCACGAGCGAAGCGTCTTACGCTATTGTAACTAATTTTAACTTGGCGGAGAGGGTGGGATTCGAACCCACGAAAGCATTGCTGCCTTACCGCTTTTCGAGAGCGGCCAGTTCAACCACTCCTGCACCTCTCCTTACTTACATTATAACTTGACAATGTAGCCTTGATTATTTTATAGAAATATGTTAAAATATTATGATGTTCGAAAGACTGAAACCGCATGAAGACGGCGGTCGTATCTCCCGTACATCTCATGAATTATTAGATAGATTCGGCTTTTACCACAAAGATAAAGACGAAGAGCGAAGGCCCGTACCGCCGGATCCTTACACCGTTATCATAAATGGCGTCCGCTGGGACTTCAAAGACGAAGATACATATTTAGCAGTTTGTGAAGAAAATCCGGATTATTCGTGCATAGTCAATCTGATAATTGATGAGGGCAGAGAAATAGTAGCCGGCGAATGTATCTATGACCAACCTGAAATCGTGGAAGAAATGAAAAGGCTTGGGTTTGGAATCGTCGACGAAAGCCTTGTAGAAGCTAGGAGAAATTATAACTTTTATCAAGCTCCCGGTCAGGAACAGGCTAACCTGAACTGAGCTGTTTATACTGGTATAATCGTTACCCGAGGAGAGGTGTCCGAGCGGTTTAAGGAACTGGTCTTGAAAACCAGCGTGCCGTTTACACGGTACCGTGGGTTCGAATCCCACCCTCTCCGCCAGATTAAAATTAGTTACAATAGCGTAAGACGCTTCGCTCGTGACTGCATAACAATTCCCCGAATTCTTATGCCTCTCCGCCATCCAAAAACTTCTGCCTTAAAGACAGATGTTTTTGGATAGTTAGATGATAGATTCGAACTCTAACCTCTTGGATTTACCAACTGGTCATTGCTTAAATGATGGGCCTTATAAGCCAGATGGTGTTTACGATGCCGAATTATCAGCTTGCTTGCGATTAGCGCCGCTGCGCCGCCGGCAAAACCGGTTCCGATGATAACGATGGCCGCATAAGGCGGATCTTTTTTGTCCTTGCCTTCGCGTATAGCCTGCTGGGCTTTGGCTATATAACTTCTGACCAGCCGGTGCGCAGGATATAGCCTTTGTACTTGTCGGAACTCTATAATCGCTTTGGAATATCTGTTTTCGGCAAACAGCCCAAGGCCGGCTTCCCAGCGGTCTTGTGTCGTGCTTCGGACTATCAGTGAAATATTCCGTGAATCGACCAAATCTTTAAAATCAGCTATGTCCCGGATGTAGCTTTTGGCGGCGTTGGTTTCATTGCCGCCCTTGAAGCGGTAGGTGACCAGACCGAAGGCCTGGCCGTCCGCATTGATAGCAGGGCCGCCGCTGCTGCCTTCGGAGGCGTCGGCATCGGTCTGGAACAGCAGGGAAGAACTGCCGTTGGCCTGCCGGATAGAACTTATAGTACCGGTGGTTACCGAGGGCGCTATTACGTCGTTCTCCGTCAATTGATTATCAGCATCAGCGGGGAAGCCTATCAGGCTGACCGGCGCATTCTGGGCAAGACCGATGTTATCGGCCAATCGGATGTAGGGCGTATCATCAGCCCTGACCTTGATCAGAGCCACGTCGCTGGCGGAGAACCCGTCCTTAGTATTTTGCTCGATCACCAGCAGGTCCTTAGGCTGGTAATTTACAGCTAGTACTTCAGCGCGTTTGAGCGAGTCATTATCCGCAAGCTCAAAGAGCTTCTTGACCTTGGCTTGGGAATCAGCGGCTACAGGACGGTTACCGAGGGCAACGAAGGTGATCTCCCGGCGGTTTTCCAGCCGCAATTTATCCTTTGGCAAATCGTAAATCTCTGCCAAAACGGAAGCCACGACATCGCTTTTGCTGCTTTGTTCCGCCGAAAGCCCGGCGGCAGTAGTGAACTGTTTTAGGAGCTGCGGGTTGCTCAAAAGTTCGTTAACCAGTATGTCGGCCGCGTCCAAAACGACTACGTGTCCGCTGGTAGCGATATATCCGTCGCCCGAGACCAAGAAACCGGAGCCGGCACCGCCATCGCAGGCATCCTGCCCGTAGTTGAGTTCATTAATGACAAGGGTGCCGCATACGAAGTGGTAAACCTTGACCACGGCCGGCGACACGCGGTTGATGTCTGCGTTCTCTTCGACCGTACCGGCCGCAAGCACTTTTTGGTTACCGCCACCGAAACGCAAGCTGTCAAAAATCTGTCCATAGATGGACGGAATCTGGCTGTTATCGATCAGATTCCCGAGCTGTATGCTTACCGGCTTGCCATCATACAGGCCGGTCCAGACGATAGAAAAGACCGGTTTGGCATCGCCACCAAAACGCGGTACTTGCCGATACACGGTCCGCTGGAATTTGACCGAACCGATGGCTTGCTCGCCACGGCTGAGTTCCTCTACGTTGAAATTATCGGCTTCCGGCGCAAAATAATCTCTTAAACCCTGTTCTCCGCTAGCGTAACCGTTCAAACGAGCATATCGGTCCAAATCAACGCTATCAGGTTCGACTCTGATTAAAAGCTCGCTTAAGGCTTCGGCGCCTTTCACCGATTCGCCATAGGGTTTAAGCAGGAGCTCGGCCAGTTCCGCATTATTACCCAATGCCCGCTCGCTCACCGCCTGATCATCGACCGTCCGGCCTTCGGCCGAAAATACAGCCGAATCGTACTTCAGGGAAAAGCCCAGGCTTGAGCTGATCGTTTCCGGAGCCTCTTTGATGGGATCCGGCACCACTGCGGGTGATTCCGGAACGGTTATCTCACCGGACCTGCCCCACAGATAACCGCTGCCAACCGCGGATAAAAGCACGATGGTCAGGCCAAAAACCAATAGCCCGATATGACGGATCCGGTAAGGTTTGTGGTGTTTCTTCGGATGGACCGGCAAAACCGGTAACTGCCTGCCGCGATTCCTGCCTTTGATGTACATTTCTAGCTTAACTATAGCGTCTTAAGGCATTAGCGGAAAGTTATGCCCGAGGCTCTCAGCTCTTCTTTCAAACTAACCAGATCCCGATATAGGATCGATTTGATACCCAGCCGGGCGGCTGCCTCCGTGTTATAACTTCGATCGTCTATGAAAATTGTTTCTTCGGGAGCCGTCCCCAGTTTTCCAAGCGCCAGTTCAAAGATTTCCGGATCGGGTTTTATGACACCGACTTCGGAAGAGACAATATCAATATCGAACAGATCAAGAATCCCGTGCCCGGCCAGTATCGGTCGTAAATAGTCACTGCTTGAATTAGACAGCAAGCTTATTTTGTAATTATTCTTGAGGGTCTTTATGAACTTTATCAACTCTTCATCGATGGTCTTATCCTCATAAAAAGCCTCTCTGATGCTTTCTACCGGCTCTCCGCTCAGCTCGTTCAGTTTATTAAAAAATTCTTGCCAGGTTATGAGATTCTTATCGGCCATATCGGAAGCTTCGGCGAATTCGCCCTCTCTCTTCAGGTTGTGTTTATTCAACCACCTCTGGTAAGGATCGGCCTGGATAACCCCGAAGAAATCAAAGATTATTGCTCTGTACATCAAAGCAATTGTAACAGTTTTAAATTATCAGCCTGTGAGCTATTTCTTATTTTTTATAGTTTCACGAGCAAGAGCCAGTTTATTAGCATCTTTTCCTATTAGATAAATCGTTCCGATTAATATCAAAGCGCCGATGCCTTGAGTCAAATTAAACCCCTGGTCCAGGAACAAGTAGCCGATAATCACAGCCGATAGCGGGAAGGTGAGCTCCAAAATCGAGGAGCGGGAAGCAGGAATACGCTTTAGACCGAAATAATAAATCAACAGCGCCACCATACCGGTAGAAAATGTAATGGCAACGATATATTTAAAATTATCCGCCGTCAAAGCATCGCCCAGCGCCGCGGCGTGGCCGCCCAAGAGCACAAACAGCAAAGCGAAAACCGGTGTGAACCCGAAGCGAAGGGCTGTTATATGCAAGGTGGAAGTGCCTTTAAGTGAGTATTTGGAAAAGGCGGTGGAGATACCCCAGGAGGCAGCGGCCCCTACGGCAAACAGCGCCGCAATCAGCGTGCCATTACCGGTAGATAAATCCACTTTAAGCTCTGGAAACGAAAGCAGATAAGCACCTACTAGGGCGGTAGCGGCAAGAGCAAAGAATCTCTTTGTTAATGGTTCGCGCAGGAGCAGTGCCGCAGCCGATATGGCAAAGATCGGTTCCAGCTGCTGCAGC
>DASUOG010000025.1:0-39856 GCA_036276755.1 Saccharimonadales bacterium (SeqCode)
AAGGACTTATTAGAAAACTGCTCCCGCCGATTGTAAGCAGAAAAATTGAAACGGCATATCGATGGAGCAGAGGCTTATTCTGGCAGGCCTTATATGGTTTTCCAGCGCGCGGAATAAGCGTCATCGCCGTGACCGGCACGAACGGCAAAAGTACGACTTGCGTATTCATAAATTCCATATTGAAGTCAGCAGGCTATAAGACGGCGATGTTGACCACACCGTTGATTGAAATAGCCGGCAAGCAGACGTCCCGCACTACTACCCGTACGCTGGAAAAACAATCGGAGGTCCAGGCGTTTTTTTCAAAAGCAAAACGATCGGGTGCAGACTGGGTGATTTTGGAGGTGCCGAGCCATGCCCTGGACCAGAATAGGATAATGGGCGTGAGGATAAAAACTGCCGTGGTGACCAACCTGACGCCGGAACACCTGGATTACCATAAGACCATGGAGAATTATGCCCGTGCGAAGTCTCTTCTGACTACGGATTACGGAGCCTCCGCGGTTGTTTTGAACCGCGACGATAAGTGGTTCGACTATTTTTCAAAGCGCGCCCGTGGCAAGCTAGTTTCGGTCGGTAAGGACAAATCCGGCGACATAATGATCTCGGATATTAAATTGTCGGCGAACAAATCTTCGGCCGTGTTAAGCGGGAGAGATGTAAGGTTCAAGATCACTACGGACTTGTTAGGGGAATTCAATATATACAATGCATCACAAGCGGCGGCGACCGGACTGGCTCTGAACCTGGCTCCCGATGAGATAACGGCCGGCATAAGAAATGTGCAAGCGGTTCCCGGCCGCATGGAGCCTCTCATGTACGGCCAAAAGTTCGCCGTATTAGTCGATTATGCAATAACGCCGGATGCCATAGAGAAGGCACTGAAAACCTTGCGACGGATAACCAAGGGCAAAGTAAGGATAGTTTTCGGAGCTACGGGCAATCGTGACCGGCAGAAGCGGCCGCTTATGGGCCAAGCGGCGGGCAAATACGCTGACGTGATTTACCTTACCGATGACGAGACCTATGATGAGAAATCGGAAGACATCATCGCTGCGGTGTATGCCGGGATAAAAAAGGCAAAGGCGACCGGGAAGACCAAACTCTTCGCCGGTAATAGGCGCGAAGCCATCAGGCAGGCCTTGGTCGATGCGAAGCCGAACGACGCAGTATATATAACCGGCTTGGGCCATGAAAAGGTCCGCAACATGGGCGGTAAGTTCGTACCCTGGAGTGACCAGCAGGTAACGGCGGAAATTCTGCGCGGCAAGGGTTGACAGGATAATTAGCACTCGGTTATAGTGAGTGCCAACAGCAGGTGTCGAATGCGAGACGGCATCTGTGAAAAACAGAATTAAATAAGGAGGTCATAAAGTGAGCGTTCCTATTAATCCCTTAGCTGATTATGTGGTAGCCGAAGCAGAGGCGGCCCAAACCAAAACCGCCAGTGGGCTTTACCTGCCAGACAGCGCGGCTGAAAAGCCGAAGATCGCCAAGGTGGCGGCAGTCGGCAAGGCCGTCCGCGACATAAAGACCGGCGACCGGATCCTTTACAAGGGTTATAGCACCAACGAAGTCAAGGTCGACGGCAAGGAATATATATTGGTTAAAGAAGAAGACATTCTAGCGACTGTCAAATAAGGGAGGTTGATTTTATATGGCAAAAAAAGTTTTTTACGACGATGATGCACGGCGAAGAGTACTCGGCGGCGCGGAAATCTTATATAACGCAGTAAAGACCACTATGGGTCCGAAAGGCCGCAACGTCGTTATCAGCAAAAGCTATGGCAGTCCGTCGGTAACGCATGACGGAGTCACCGTTGCCAAAGGTGTCGAGCTGGAAGACGTCGACGACGAAACCTTGGGCTACAAGGTCGGCGCCGAGCTTATCAAGCAGGCGGCCAATAAAATGAATGATGTAGCCGGCGACGGTACGACAACCGTTACCGTACTCACCTATCACATCTTGAACGAAGCCAACAAGCTTATCGCCGCCGGGCACGACCCGATGCAGTTAAGACGCGGCCTAGAAAAAGCAGCACAGGAAGTGCTGGACCAGCTATCCAAGGCCAGCGAAGACATCAAGGCGAATAAAAAGCGTGTCGCAGAAGTAGCTACCATCTCGGCCGGCGACCCGGAAATAGGTACACTGATCGCCGAGGTCATTGACAAGGTCGGCAAGGACGGTGTCGTTACCGTCGAGGAGGGCCAGAGCCTGGAGCTTGAGAGCGAAGTGGTAGAAGGCTTCACTTTCGACAAAGGGTTCGTCAGCCCGTACATGGTAACCGATACTTCGCGCATGGAGGCCGTCGTTGATAAACCGGCCATCCTGATAACCGATAAAAAGATTTCCGGCGCGCAGGAATTCCTGCCTATCTTGGAGAAACTGGCCCAGTCCGGCAGGAAGGACCTGATCATCATCGCCGAAGACGTCGAAGGCGAGGTCTTAGGCACTCTGGTGCTCAACAAACTTAAAGGCGTTCTAAACGCCGTCTGTGTGAAAGCGCCGGCATTCGGCGACCGGCGGAAGGATATCCTAAATGATATTGCCATCCTAACCGGAGGCGATGTGATTACCGAAGACCGCGGGATGACGTTTGAGAACGTCGATCTGGATGTCATCGGTACGGCCCGCAAGGTGATAGTCGACCAGGATAACACCACCATCATCGAGGGCGGCGGATCGCAAGCCGAGGTAAAGGCCCGCATCGATCAGATAGCCGGCCAGGCCGCCGCGGCCACCAGCGACTATGACAAAGAAAACCTGGAAAAACGCCGCGCGGCACTTTCCGGCAAAGTCGCCGTAATCAAAGTCGGCGGCGCGACCGAAACCGAAATCGAAGAGAAAAAATACCGGGTGGACGATGCCGTTGCTGCGGTCAAGTCGGCCCTGGAGGAAGGAATCGTTCCGGGAGGCGGCGTGACACTGGTCAATGCGACCGCGGCCATTAGCGTGTCCGGTACTGACTCATTGTCTGCCGGAGCCAACTTGCTCAAGTCTGCTCTAGAACAACCGTTTAGGATTTTGGTTACCAACTCCGGCCACAACGCCGACGAGTGGCTGCCGAAAGTCAAATCGGCCAAAGCCGGGCAGGGCGTGGACGTCAATAATCCTGAAAAACTCGTCGACCTCAAGACAGCCGGCATAATCGACCCGACCCGGGTTACCAAAGAAGCGGTTCAAAACTCCGTATCGATTGCCGGTACGGCGATGACCATGGGCGCTCTTGTCGCCGAAGTCCCTGAGAAAACTCCTCCGGCTCCCGGCGGCGGTGCGCCCGACATGGGCGGCATGGGCATGATGTAACAGCCTTAGTTTTTTCTTCTTAACTGTTACGAACCTACGGCTACCGATATAAAGTCCGAATAATGCTCTTCTGTCCGGCGGAAGGTTTGTGGCAGCTTTGTCTATGGTATGGGGATGGAAAGGGCTTCAACATATAATACTAGTATGCTAGTATATAGGATATGCCTGATCCTCGTTTCAAAAGATTTGAAAAATTCGTTGAATTTATATATTCGATTCGCGGGTATGAGGATTTCGTGGATTTTATGTATGGTATTACTTCCGATAAGGACAAGGAGAACCTACCAAAACGGATCGAGATAGTAAAAAAACTGCTGGACGGCGAGAACCATCATGCAATAGCTGATGAGCTCGGCGTGGGAGTGGCTACGGTTACCAAGGGTTCGAAGCTGGTCGGCCGGGGTTATTTCAAGGTCTTAAGGCAAGATGATGATAAACCTCCGCGCCAACAAACAGAAAACGGATACTTTGGAAAGTATGGCGGGCGGTATGTGCCGGAAATGCTGCAGGGTGAGCTTGAAAGGCTGGCTCGTACTTACGACAGCTTAAAGAACGACCCGAAGTTCCTGGCCGAACTGGATGAACTCAACACCGCGTACAATAGCCGGCCGTCACCGCTGGTTTTTGCCGGGAATTTGACCCGACGTATCGGCGGCGGCCGGATATATCTCAAGAACGAGGGGTTGAACCATACCGGTGCGCATAAGATCAACCATTGTCTGGGACAAGCCTTGGTGGCCAGGAAGATGGGCAAGAAACGCTTGATCGCTGAGACCGGCGCCGGCCAGCACGGCTTGGCGACAGCGACCGTAGCGGCCAAGTTCGGCCTGGAATGCACGGTGTATATGGGAGAGGTTGATATCCATCGGCAGCGGCCGAACGTGATACTTATGGAAATTCTGGGAGCGGAAGTGGTGCCGATAACTTACGGCGCACGAACGCTTAAGGACGCGGTCAGCGGTGCCATCCGCGACTGGCTATCAAGCAGCGACAACACGCATTATGTCATCGGCTCGTGTCTGGGGCCGGATCCCTATCCGCGGATGAACCGCGACTTCCAGTCTATCGTCGGCCGGGAGATAAAGACGCAGTTACCCGGTAAGCCCGATGCGATAGTCGCCTGCGTAGGCGGCGGCAGCAATGCGCTGGGAGCGTTCTATGAGTTCCTGCCTGATAAAAAAGTCCGTCTGATAGGTGTAGAAGCCGGTGGTAAGTCGAAGAAATTCGGCCAGAACGCGGCGCGCTTCCCGAACGCCAGACTTGGGATAATGGAAGGTTATAAATCTTATTTCTTGCAGGATAAGGATGGTAACAGTGCGCCCACCCATAGTATCGCTGCCGGATTGGACTACATCGGTATCGGACCGGAACTGGCCGATCTTGCCGACAAAGGCCGGGTCGAGTTCGTGCGGGCCGGCGACGAGCAAACCTTGGCGGCCGTCAAATTATTGGCGGAAACCGAAGGTATAATACCGGCGTTGGAATCGGCCCATGCACTCAGCGAAGCCGTAAAACTAGCCAAAGCCATGCGGCCGGACCAAAAAATCGTCGTCAATATATCCGGCCGCGGGGATAAGGATTTATTTACTTTGGCTAAACATTTCGCCAAAGACGAATTCAGGGAATTTTTAAAGGAAGAGCTGGCCGGTTATGAAAAATAAGCTTATGGCTCATGTCGTCGCGGGCTATCCTTCGGAGGAAGATTGTATCGAGCTGATGCTCGGCATGGAAGAACTAGGCGTCGGCATCATTGAAGTACAGATACCGTTTTCTGACCCGATAGCCGATGGCGAGACGATCATGCGCGCCAATGACGTCGCGCTTGATGGAGGCATGGATACGAAAAGCAGCTTTGATATGTTAAGAAAAGCCCGGAGCCGAGGTCTTGCGGCGGAGATATACATAATGAGCTATATACAGAAATTAAACAGTCTCGGCATGGAGACTTTTTGTGAGAACGCCGCTAGAGCCGGCGCCAAAGGGTTGATAGTCCCCGACCTGCCTTTTGATAGCCCGGAGTACAAGGCGTTGCTTAAAACAACGAACAAGCATTCGCTTGAGCTAGTACCGGTGGTTTCACCAGGGATGAGTGAGAAACGATTAAGCGGAGCATTGAACGACTCGCCGGGGCTTGTGTATCTGACCAGTATCAAAGGCATCACCGGCAGTAAGCTACAGGCCGGGAGTGAATTAGACGAGTTGTGCAAGCAGATACGGCGGTTAGCCCCGCAGGCTGAATTGGCTGTCGGTTTCGGAGTGCGCGATGCAAAGGATGTCAAACAGATGTTGAAAATGGCCGATATGGTAGTGGTCGGCAGCGCGGTCATTCGCCGAATCAAATCATCGGGGGTGCGCGGTGGTCTGGAGCTCATAAAACAGTTGGTCGGTTGAATTTACAAAAATGTAATTAAATTTTATAATATCCGACTGATGTCAGATGCCGAAGCTTTTGAAGTACTTGGCGGAGAACGGATCGGCGAAAAAGCCGAAATGCTCCGCGAACACGCGCCGCTCGTGCGCGAAGCCGGGTTGCAGATACCACCGACGACGATCATTGCCCATGAGGCATTCGAAAAGGAGAGTCCTTCACTCGGCGGTTTTGTTACGAGGGCCGTTCACAACAACGGGGAGGCGCCCATTGCGGCAGTACGCTCAAGCGGAGAAGGCGATGCCCGCGGCAGTGGTGTTTATGACAGCATCTTCTCGCTGAATGCCCCCGGGCCCATCCAGAAAGTCATAGGACGCGTCTTGGATGGATTCACGGACGAGGGGGCTGAGGAGTTTCGTCGGCAAGTCGGTTTGGGCGATGAATTCGCCATCATCATCCACCCGCTTATCGGACAAGATCTTTCGGCGTCTCTGAGCGTTTACGCCCCGCCGCTTTCGGGGTTCGGCTATTCTTCCACGGCTCAGAAAAAAGACGGGTTCATAAACGTGGTGGCCGGTTTTGGCGGAGGACTGAGCAGGACCGGCGGAGAGCGGATAAGTCCCGATGATGCGGATTCGGTGGCATTACCCTTTTCCTTTAGTAAATTAATACAAACCCGTAGGCAGGCCCAGCGTGCCGGAAAAGATTTACCGCCATCGGACTTCCGACCGGAAGATGCCGGTGCTCAAGCCAGAGATTTGGGTCCGGTGGCCGGCGAAGCTTTTAGATTGACTGAGGATCCCTTACCGGTGTCAAACGACTTGTGGCGGCATACCAGTGACAGTCCGTTAAGAAAAGCTATGGACTTGTTCGAGCCGGTACGCTTCATCGAAAGATTGCAGAAAATGGAACAGGCGGCAGGCTATCCGGTTTATGTGGAATGGGCGGTTACCACGGATGGGGAAAGCCTGGCACCCTATATAGTTCAGATAGCACCGATGGAAAAACAACTGAGCCTTGAAGCGGACAGCGAGCCTTTAAAAGAAGTTTATTATTCGGCCAATGGTGTGATCGGGACAGGTCGCAAGAAATCCACCAGGATAGTCGCTTGCACGGATGGAGCGGACCTCGGACACCTACGCGAATTTAACGATGATCCGGATAACGAGGGGTACATATTGATATACTATTCGGATCTTTCTACGACGGCGAGCGACGGTCCGAAAATTGAATTCAGGGATTTTTACCGGGCTTCGGTCATTTTAGAATGGCAGGATGAGATCCGGTCTCACGTGTTGGCACCCATAGAACACCACAAAGGGGCCATTGATTTAAGCGGGAAGTTTTTTGGGGTCATTGATGTTGAAAAGAGCAAAGGATTGGACGAGCTGGGGTTCAGCCCGTGGCGATCATCTGCCGGTGCCGGAGAAAAACGCGGAAAGATACGTATAGCTGAGGGTGATTTCACGGTGGCTGTAGATGAGATGAACGACAGTCTGGTCGTCGGGAAGATTTAATCTATCTATATGGTCCGAATTGCCCGGGCAGTTTCGGCTACATCGTGTACGCGGACGATGGCGGCACCGGATTCGGCGGCCATCACTGCTGCGGCAACCGAACCCGCGATGCGCTTATTGGCTTGCTTGACCCCGCTCCACTCGCCGATGAAGCGTTTGCGGCTGGCACCGATGACCACAGGACAACCGAGTGAATAACGGTCGATGCTTAAAATAAGCAGGAGGTTGGCGTTCATATCCGAGCCGGGCAGCGTCCGGTAATTACCGCCGGCCAGATCACCGAAGCCCAGACCGGGATCGAGCAATATCCGGTCCTGCTCGATACCTTGGACAGCAGTTTCGGCCAGGATCTTTTCAAACTGCCGTCGGCAACCGGATATCACGTCTTTGCCGGTGGAACGGTTGCGCATCAGGATGATCGAACAGCCGGCCTTTTTGGCGGTACTCGCCATATTATCATCCGATAACGCACTGACGTCGTTGATAAAACTGGCGCCGGCTTTTATGGCCGTT
The DNA here is from genome assembly GCA_036276755.1 of Saccharimonadales bacterium (SeqCode). Classification (GTDB taxonomy): domain Bacteria; phylum Patescibacteriota; class Saccharimonadia; order Saccharimonadales; family 2-12-FULL-41-12; genus JANWLD01. Next base: position 7,706 of record DASUOG010000025.1, read on the forward strand.
TCGGCGACCGCGGACTTCCGGGTGTCGACGCTTATGGGGATTGATCGGGATATTCTGCGGATGGTCCGGATGGCCGGTAAGATACGTTTTATTTCTTCGCCGGAGCTTACCTTTTGGTGGCCCGGCCGGGTTGATTCACCGCCGACGTCAAGGATGTCGGCACCGGCTTTTATCATTGATTTTATCCTTTGCTCAAGGGTTGATTGGTCGGCCAGTTCACCGCCGTCGCTGAACGAATCCGGCGTCGGGTTTAAAATACCCATTATCAGGGTTTTATCTGATTGCATAACCTTGCCGTCGGCGAGGTACAATTTAAAGCTTTTCATACAGGCTTACCTCTGAGGAATCGATTTCTTCCGCAAACTGGGATACGGTTTTTTGGAAAGCCGGATGGATGAAATCGGGTGCTATCTCGGCCAGCGGTATGAGCACGAAGGCCCGCTCGGCGAGGTAGCGGTGCGGGATTTCAAGCCCGGGCCGCTTTATGGTCTTATTCCCGTAAAACAAGATATCGATATCGATTTCCCGCGGGCCCCACTTGCGGCGTCGTGTCCGGCCGGCGGCGGTCTCTACCTCGTTTAAGAAGTTGAGCAATTCATCCGGTTTAAGCGAAGTCCGCCCTTTCAGACACATATTCAAGTAATCAGGCTGGTCATCATCCCCCCACGGCTTAGTCTGATAGATCGAGGACAAGGATACACCGCGAAGCTGTTTTCTCAGCCTGGTAGCGGTGTCAATCAAGAACCGGCGCCGGTCACCGATGTTTGAGCCCAAACCTAAATATACTTCTATCAAACCTTTTCCTTTCCAAACCACATTATGTTTACCCGGCCGCGGAAAAGTCAATTTACTATTGTGTAACAAAAGATTGCCAAAAAAGCTAGTAAAGTGTACAATTAACCTACTTAATCGGGAGTTGGCAAGTGGCATTTTGGGATAGATTGCGTAAGCGCGGAAAGGATTCTGACGACTTATCGTATTACAAAGACGGAGCCTCCGGCGATACAAGCCGTGTCGTTTCTTTTTTGTTCGGGCTATTCGCGTTATTCGTTACCCTGCTGATCGCCGCGGGATTCTTCTTTGGCGGACGGGCAGTTTACCGCGCATTGAACGGTAGTACGAACGATAACAATACTGCTGACCAGACCCAACAGGAAGAAAACGGCAGCCAAACCCCACCGGATACGCAGCAGCAACCGTCTCCGGATGAGGATACGGGATCCACGGAGCCCGACTCTCAGGAAACAAACGGGACCGATGGAACTCCCACTACGGGTGATACCCCCTCAAGCGTACCGTCTGTCGGTGATACTCCAGACCAGGCCTTGCCGCGTACCGGCGACGGGGGCATGTAAGATTCTTAACAAGCATTTACGCTTATCCCTGCCACAATAAAAGTACAAAAAGAAAAATATGCTTCAAGTTAATTAAGAGGAGGGGCATATATGGGGACCATGACTCGGCAGGATCTGTTAGCGGTAACAGAGGTAGCTAAAAATAAGATAATAGAACGCTTAGTAACCAAATATGACGTTCAGGTAGTGTGTGATAATGCAGCGAACCGTATACTAGCCAGTATCCAATCGATGCGCGGGGACAACCAGGCGACAACCAGATACTTGAACGCACGGATGGATCAATATTGGAAGAAAATCGCCATTATTGAGGAGCAGACGACTGATTTGGCCGATGAGATTAAGGAGATAAGACGGACATTGGACAGGATCGCCGAAGGTTTGGAATCCGTACGCTCCGATCAGCCCGCGGATTTCTCACCCTTGCCGGTGAAGTAGTTTATTTCGTTTATTATCGTCAGGAGCGCGTCGGCCTTGGCTTTGCTGTCCTCGATGTTATGGGCCGCTTCAAAAGCGTCTTTGATAAGTTTTTGATCATCCGATGCCTGGATGAGCATCATTAGCGTGCGATATTTCTCTTCCGGCTCCTGGTCCAACTCGTCTACTATCGGCGCCAACTCCTGTAATGCCGAAGTTTTAATCGACTCTAAGTCGTCGGATTGCCCGCTGCCAGCGGACTGTTTAGGCGTTGCAGGTTCGGCGTCTTCGGTTTTATCGTCCGCGGCGGCACCGGCTGAAGCGGAATTAGCCTGATCCACGGCGGCGGTAGCCGCTTCGACGGCAGAAACGTCAGCCACATCGGCCGTGGCGGTATCTGCCGGCGTACCGGTATCGGTCTGCTGCGCCGACGGGTTCGAGGCCAGGTTCAAATCCCCGGATGAGTTATCCGTAGTGTTTGTTTCGTCGTTCGATGATTGGTTGTTGTCGTCTTGCATCCCACCCTTGCCCTTTAGCGGACGGTTTCCTCCGCCGGCTGGCGGATATTTATTATTCAATTTACAATAATAATATTATCAAAGGCTAGATATAAAACAAAAGCGGTTTGGATTGGAAGGGAATGATGCTCGACGATTTGAAGATGATACACGAACGTGATGCCCAGGACGCCCTCGGCATAGCGGAAAAGCAATGGCATCAGCTGAAGCATACTTATGATGTGCAGATAAAGGCCGTAGAGGCAGACAATGTCGTCGTCGCCGGTATGGGCGGTTCCGCGCTGGCGGCGGAGATGCTCGGCAGCTGGCCGGAATTAGGCCTGCCCTTTAAGATAGTGCGTGATTACAATTTGCCGGAGTATGTCAACGAAAGGACGTTGTTTGTGGCGTCCAGTTACTCGGGCAATACCGAAGAGACCGTATCTGCTTTGGCCGATGCGGAGAAAAGAGGCGCGCAAATATTCGTAATCTGTTCCGGCGGCGAACTGGCCGCGCAAGCCGAGAAAAAGAGGTATCGGTTATATCGGATACCGGGTGGAATGCAGCCCAGAATGGCGGTTTTTTATAACTTTGCTGCCTTGGTCCAGCTTCTGCAAAGCACGGGAATCATCGGCAAAGACAAGACGGCTAAACTCGGCGCGGCCGCAGACTGGCTGGGCGAACAATGCCTTGAGCTGCTACCTACGGTTCCCACAGATAGGAACCCGGCAAAAAAAATAGCTTTAGAGCTGGTCGGCAATTCAGCGGTTATCTACTCGGGGCCGAAGATGTTCCCCGCGGCGTATAAATGGAAGATAAACATCAATGAGAATGCGAAGAACATCGCTTGGTGCAACCAATTGCCGGAGTTCAATCATAATGAGTTCCAAGGTTGGATCAGTCACCCCGTGGATAAACCTTATAAGGTAGTCGATATCCGGAGTCCGCTGGAGCATCCGAGGATCCGGGCCAGATTTGAGATAACCGAGAGACTGCTTTCCGGCAAACGGCCGGCGCCGCTGATAATTACTCCACAAGGCGATACTCTGCTCAAACAACTGCTCTGGACCATCCAGCTGGGCGACTTCGTCAGTTTGTATCTTGCCTTGCTTAACGGCTTGAATCCTACGCCGGTAGAGCTGATCGAAAAGATAAAAGAAGAATTAAAAAAGATATAGCCCTCTGATTGATATAATTGGGTCATGGCGGGAGGCTTAAGGTTCAAGAAAGATTCGACACGTTATTTCATGATGGCTGTAATCCTGGCCTGTGTGGTCAGCCTGGTGCTGCTGGCCAGTCGGATACTATTCAGCGACAGCTTGCGTTATATATTTTTGGTCTGGAATCTTGTTTTAGCTGTCATACCGTTAACTTTGGCATGGTGGCTCATCGAGAGATTACGCAGTGAGAGTTGGCTGGCGTGGCCGCAGATAGTTTTATCGATTCTCTACATCGGGTTTTTGCCGAACACGTTTTATCTAATAACGGATTTCGTACATTTACGGCAAACGGATGAGGCGGGACTGTATTTCGACGTGATTCTTTTGACCAGCTTTGTGTTCAACGGGATAATTCTCGGCTTCACGTCGGTCTATCTGATACATAAACAACTACTCAAGAGATTCGATGAGCGGACCGGCCTTTATCTCATAGCGGTAATTTTTTTGCTGGCCAGCTTTGCTGCTTATCTGGGAAGGTTCACCCGGTTTAACAGCTGGGATATCCTGTTACGCCCGGCAGGTCTGCTGTTTGACGTTTCCGACAGGTTCATTAATCCGACCCAGCATCTTGACACCTACATATCTACGGTATCGCTGTTTGCAGTGCTTTTCAGTACTTACCTGGCTACGTATCTGGCGATCAAATCTGCCAAATCGGAGAAGGCTTGATTTTTGGTTCTGTCCATGCTATAGTTACCTGCTATGAGTAAGCTCATCGCTAAGTTGAATACTCGCCGCAACCCGCGTAAACTCCGGGGGTTGTCTTTATAATTGTTAAACCTAAAAAGCTCCAAGACGGCTCCCGGTAAACGGGAGCTTTTAAATTAAAGTCGCATTTTAGAGTAAACTAAATTATAACCAAGGAGAGAATCATGAAAAGTGAAGTTGGGTACAAAAAAGTAGCCAAACACGAAGCACAAAAAGGCGAGTTCAGTAAATGCCTACTGCTTTATTCCGGCGGGCTTGATACATCAGTGATGTTGAAGTGGGTAAGGGAGCAGTATGAATGCGATGTGGTAGCGTTGACGGTCGATATCGGCCAAAGCTCGGATGACCTTGCGGCTATAAAGCAAAAGGCGCTAGATCTGGGAGCGGTAGAGGCGGTAGTCTATGATGCCAAAGATGAATTTGCCGAGAAATTGCTGTCGGTCGCCATTTGGGCCAACGCCGACTACCAGGGCGGTTATGCCCTTTCTACGCCGCTCGGCAGAGTGATAATCAGCGAGATAGCCGTAAAAGTCGCAGAGGAACACGGCTGCCAGGTCATCGCTCATGGCTGTACCGGCAAGGGCAATGACCAGGTCAGGTTCGAGAGTTATATAACCACGCTCAATCCGAAACTCAAGACCATCGCACCGGTCAGGGAATGGGGTATGGGCAGGCAGGAAGAAATAGCTTACGCCGAAGCTAACGATATTCCGATCGAGCAGAAAAAGGATAAGCCCTACAGTTATGACGAAAATATGTGGGGCAATACCGCAGAAGGCGGCGAGATCGAAGACCCGGCGGAGGTTCCGCCGCTGGAGCAAATTCTCAAATGGTGCAGGACTCCACAGCAAGCTCCGGATAAACCGGAAATTATCAAAATAGGATTCAAAGCCGGCATACCGGTCAAGTTTAACGGACAGTCGATGAAGCTGGCTCAGATAATAAGTAAATGCAATGAAGCCGGCGCCAAGCACGGTGCGGGCTTTTTTCATCTTATAGAAGACAGATTGGTCGGATTGAAGGTCAGGGGGATATACGAGAATCCCGGCGCGGCAATCTTAATAAACGCGCATCAGAACCTGGAACAGTTGGTATCGACGCGTGAAGAGAACGAGCTGAAAAAATTCATCGATACCAAATGGGCCTATCTGGCTTACGGGGCCCAGTGGTACGATCCGGTGATGAGCCATTTGCAGGCTTACATCAAAGACCACAATAAAAAAGTTACCGGAGAAGTGAGCGTCAAATTGTACAAAGGTACGATTACCGCGGTTGCTCTTAGCTCGCCTTATTCCTTGTTCGACAAGGATCTGGCTACTTTTGAAAAGAACATTACGTTCAACCAGAATTCATCGGCCGGGTTCATTGAGATCCATAATCTGGCCCAACAAACTGCCAAAAAGGCTTTTGACTATAAGGAGGCGGACAAGGATGAGTAAATTATGGAGCAACGCCGACAAGCTTAGCCCGATAGTCGAAACTTATACGGTCGGCGATGATTATATTTTGGACAACCAGCTTTTGCCCTATGACATCGAAGCCAGCCGGGCGCACGGGAAAATGCTGCTTAAGATCGGCGTTCTGAGTGAAGACGAACATGCGAAGATAACAGAAGCTCTTGAAAAGATAAAAAGTCTGCACGCGGCCGGCAAATTCTCGGTGGCGCCGGATCAGGAAGACTGTCATACGGCCATCGAACAGTTCATCACTGAAAATTACGGCGAGGCCGGTAAGAAAATCCATACCGGACGCAGCCGGAATGATCAGGCCATGGCGATGCTCAGGCTGTATGCCAAAGATGTCTTATCCGAAATTGATACAGGGTTGCAATCTTTGAGCAAAGCATATGTTCATAAGGCGGAAGAAGCGATGGACGTGCCGATGCCGGGGTATACGCACATGCAAAAAGCGATGCCGACCACGGTAGAAGCGTGGCTTGGCGGTTACGCGCAAGCGTTCTCGGATCTTGTGCCGTTGGTACGGGCAACCTTGGAACTGATTGATCAGAACCCCCTCGGCTCGGCGGCCGGGTTCGGCTTGCCCGGCTTGGAGCTGGATAAGGAATATACCACCAAGGAGCTGGGTTTTGCGCGTACCCAGGAGAATCCGATCTATGCCGGGCTTTCCCGGGGGTATTTCGAACTGGCCGTCATCCAGGTATGTGAGCTCATCATGACCCTATCGGGCAGATTCGCATCCGATATGCTGCTGTTTACTACCCGGGAGTTCGACTACTTCAGTTTGCCGGAACAGTTCACTACCGGCTCGTCGATCATGCCGAACAAACGAAATTACGATCTGTTTGAAATTATGCGTGGCAACGGCAAAATCGTATCCGGTTACGCCAGCCAGATACAAGCAATAGTCGCCGGAATAGGCAGCGGGTTCCAGCGGGACCTGCAGTTGAGCAAGGGGCCTTTTATCAAGGCAAGCGAACTTACAAAAGACACTCTGGCTGTTTTGTCGGAAGCCGTACCTGCGCTTAATATCCACGAGGACAAACTAAAAGCGGCCATGAGCGAGGACTTGTATGCGACGGAGAAAGTCTATGAACTGGTAGGCAAGGGCGTCCCGTTCCGGGAAGCGTACCTGAAGGTCAAAAAAGAATTGTTCGGCGAGGAGGCCAAAAATGACTAAGGATGCAAAGAATCTGCCGGAGATATCCGCTTTTTCTAAAATACAGTTTGAAAGGGTATTGAAACTGGCGTTTGAAATGAAGAAAAATCCAGACAAATTTGCCGATGCCTTGAAGCAAAAAACTCTGGTAATGTGGTTTGAGAAATCTTCACTACGGACCCGGCTGTCGTTTGAGACCGGCATGACCCAGCTCGGCGGACATGCGATTTATCTGGATTTGAATACCACCCACAAGGGCAAGGCCGATATCAAGGACGAAGTAAAGTGCTTGTCCCGGTTCGCGGATATATTGATGGCGCGGGTTTATGATCACGGTACCATCGAGCAGATGGTTAAAGCCGCGGACATCCCGGTAATCAACGGCTTATCCGATCTATATCATCCCTGCCAGGCGGTCGCGGACGTGATGACCGTTTATGAATTTGCCGGCAAGGAACCGGTAGTTTCATATGTCGGCGACGGCAACAATGTCTGCAACTCCCTGATAAATGCCTGCAAGATTCTCGGTATCAGAATCAATGTAGCTACGCCCAAAAACATGAAGCCGGCGGCCGAACCGGATCTTTGGACAACCGATCCTGAAGAAGCGGTAGCTGATGCGGACGTAGTTTATACCGATACCTGGATTTCCATGGGCGAAGACGGCAAGGACATAACCTCCCTCAAACCGTATCAGGTGAACAAAAAACTTATCGGCGATAGATATTTTATGCATTGTCTGCCGGCAGTCCGCGGTCAGGAAGTCACCGACGAGGTAATGGATTCTAAAAAGTCACTGATATATGATCAGGCCGAGAACCGGATGCACGCCCAGAAAGCGATAATGGTGGAGTTGCTGTCATGAAGATAATAAAAGGCGGGCTAGGACATATAGCCGGTTTTTCCAGTTTAGGTAAGCACATAGGTCTAAAAGATGAAGGCAAGGACTTCGGAGTAGTCTATAGCGACAGGGTTTGTAATGCCGCTGCATTATATACGCAGAATAAGGTCCAGGGTGCACCGCTGCATGTAACCCGGCGGAATTTAGCCGACCATCGCGCCCAGGCGATAGTGGTAAACAGCCGGATAGCCAACGTGGCTACCGGCAAGCAGGGGCGGTTGAATGCGGCGAAGACTGCGGAAATGGTGGCGGAGGAGCTGGGCATCGGCAAAGATGACGTAATCGTAGCCTCTACCGGCGTGATCGGCCCGCAGCTTCCGATGAATAAGATACAAGCCGGCATAAAAGGCATCAAAGGAGAGTTGAAACCTGACGGGGCGTTCGCCGAAGCTATTTTGACCACCGATACCCATAAGAAAGAAATCTGCGTAGACGCCGGTGGCTTTAAAATCGCCGGAGTCGCAAAGGGCTCGGGGATGATCGAACCGAACATGGCCACCCTGTTGGTGTTTTTAATAACCGATGCGGATTTGGCGGCTCCGGCGCTAAAGTCCGCGCTGAAGACAAGCGCGGACAAGACTTTTAATATGACAAGCGTCGATACCGATACTTCGACCTCCGATATGGCCGTCCTGCTCGCGAACGGAACGGTCAAAAACGTTGATCCGGATAAATTCCAGCAAGCGCTTGATCTCGTCTGCCTTGAGCTGACAAAAATGATAGTGAGAGACGGCGAAGGGGTGAGCAAGATGATTACCTGCGAAGTAAACGGTGCCAAAGACGAACAAGGTGCGAAAAAGGTTGCCAAAGCCGTAATCAACTCTCCGCTGGTAAAGACCGCCGTTTATGGTAACGACCCAAACTGGGGCAGGCTGATGATGGCTGTCGGCAAAAGCGGCGCTGATATCGAAGAGGAGAAGATAACGGTATCCGTCAACGGCGAGCCTATCGTTGAGAACGGACGGGCGGCTGGAACTTACGATGATCGTAAACTTAGCGGACTTTTTAAGGAGAATGAAGAGATTAACTTTGTAATAGATTTGAATCTGGGAGCCGGCGCCGCTATGGCCTACGGCTGCGATATGAGCGAGGAATATATCAAAATAAACGCGGAGTATACGACGTAACATGCAGCAAGCCAGAGAAAAAGCCGACCTCTTGGTCCAGGCGATAAAATATATTAGTAAGTTCGCTGACAAAATCGTCGTAGTGAAGTATGGCGGCAATGCTATGGAAGATGAGAAGCTTAAGGAGTCAGTGTTCGAAGACATTGCCATGCTTAGCAGGCTGGGGCTTAAAATCGTGGTCGTTCACGGCGGCGGACCGAAAATCGACGAAGAAACTAAAAAAAATGGAATCGATAAAAAAATTATCCATGGCCTCAGAGTTACCGACGGTCAAACCTTAGCGATTATCGAAAAAGTGTTCGAAAGAATCAACGACGATTGCGCCCGGCACCTAAACAAGCACGGCCTATCCGCGATCGATTGCACGCAGGGCACGCTAATAACCGAAATTACCGATGAACGGCTAGGGTTCGTCGGTGAGATAAAACAAGTAAACACGCAGCCGATAATCGCCGCGCTAAATAAAGGAAAGGTTCCGGTGTTGTCTTCGCTTGGGGCGGATAAGACCGGGCAGTTGACCAACATAAATGCCGATACGGCCGCTTCGAAAATCGCCGTAGCCTTACAGGCTGAAAAGCTTACTGTGCTGACCAATGTCGATTCCGTGGTCGATGCGGACGGCAGAAGAATATCGCACATCAGTGCTCACCATGCCGAACAATATATAATGTCCGGGGTGATAAATTCAGGCATGATACCCAAGGTCAAAGCCTGCATCGATGCGGCCGAACACGGGGTCAAGAAGGCCCATTTATTAAACGGGACTACTCCCCGGGCCTTGCTGATTGAGATATTTACCGACCAAGGTATCGGAACGGAGCTGGTGAAATCATGAAGGATAAGTTAAAGAAGTTGGAGAAATCGCATATCATGCAGACGTATAAGCGCACGGACGTGGTTTTTGTCCGGGGCGAGGGGTGCTATTTGTACGACAGTGCCGGTAAGAGATACCTGGATTTCATCGGCGGCCTCGCTACCTGTTCCGTCGGACATGGTAACAAGCAAGTGGCTAAGGCGGTCGCAGATCAGGCCAGTGAGTTGGCCAGCGCTTCAAACCTCTACTATAGCGAACCGCAGGTTCTTCTAGCCAAGCGATTAAGTGAGCTTTCCGGGCTGAAGAAATGTTTCTTTTGCCATTCCGGGGCAGAGGCTAATGAAGCCGCTATCAAACTAGCTAAGAAAGTAACCGGCAAGAAACATTTCATCGCGTTTAAGGATTCCTTCCACGGCCGGACGACCGGCAGTTTGGCGCTCACCTGGAAAAATGAATTCAAAGAACCGTTCTTGCCCTTGAGTCCAAAAGTCACTTTCGTGGATTTTAACGATGTCGCTGCCATCGAACGGGCGGTAAACGCTGATACCGCCGCCGTGTTCATCGAGCCCGTGCAGGGCGAGGCCGGCGTTAATGTGCCGGAAAATGGTTTTTTGCGGCAGATCAGAGAATTGTGCGACAGTAGAAAAATCCTGATGATTGTCGATGAGGTCCAGACCGGAGTCGGCCGGACCGGCAAATTCTTCGCTTATCAGCATGAAGACATCAAGCCGGACATCGTAACCGTCGCCAAAGGCCTAGGAGGCGGTTTGCCTATCGGCGTTTGTATTGCGGACTATGAACTGGAGGCCGGCGAACACGGTTCAACGCTCGGCGGGAACAACGTGTCGGCCGCCGCCGCACTGGCTACTCTTGATTATATAAAGCAGCATAACCTCACGGATAATGCCGCGCGGACCGGTGATTATTTACAAAAAAAGCTTATCGAGCTCAAAGACCTAAGCGATATGATAAAAGCCGTCCGCGGCAAGGGCCTGATGATAGCTATCGAGCTTAAGGAAAAGAAATCGAAAGCAATTGTAAGCCAATGTCTGTCGCTGGGTTTGGTCTGTAACGCGCCGACCGATAACGTAATCAGATTCCTACCGCCCTTGACCGTTACAAAAGATCAGATCGATGAAGCTTTGCAGATATTAAGAAAGGCGCTCGCATGAAGAAAAAAGTAGGCATAATCGGCGCCAGCGGGTATACCGGCCATGAACTATTAAAAATACTTGAAGGACATCCGCAGGCCAGCGTGGATGTTTTAAACAGCCGTAGCTTCGCCGGCCAAAAGGTAAGTTCGTTGTATAAGGACTTCGCCGGCAACCAGAGCTACACGGGGTATTCTTATGACGAAATAAACGAGCTTGGCTTGGATCTGATTTTTTTGGCGTTGCCGCACGGGCTGTCGATGGAAGCTGTGAAGCAGATTGATCCGAAGACCAGGATAATCGATCTAAGCGCCGACCATCGGTTCAAAGACCCTAAGCTTTACCAGCAGGTCTATGGCAAGAAGATGCAGAATACCGGATTAAAGTGGGTGTATGGGCTGCCGGAATTGTTCGCTAGTAGCATCAGGACCGCGACGTATGTAGCTAATCCGGGATGTTATGCCACCGGCTCGATATTGGCAACTTACCCCGTCAGGGAACTTGCTAGCAGGGTAATCATGGACTGCAAAAGCGGCTGGTCCGGGGCCGGTAGAAACAGCGCATACGCCAAAGATCCCTCGCTCATCAAGGATGACTTGGTCGCTTATAATATCGTCCGGCACAGACACAAGTATGAAATCCGGCAGTTTATAAAACCGGAGTTGAGCTTCACGCCGCATGTGTTCGATACGTTCCAGGGTATGATCTGTACGGCCCATATAATTTTGAATAAGGACATCGATACGAACGAAATCAAAAAATTATACGAAGACTTCTATGACAACGCGCCGTTCGTGAGAGTGCTTGATGATATACCCAAAGTCTCCGATACGCGGCAGACCAACTTTTGCAATATCGGTGGTTTTGAAATCGACGAGACCGGCCAGCTGGTAGTTATAGCCAGCCTGGACAACCTCTTAAAAGGTGCTTCCGGCCAAGCAGTGCAGAATATGAATTTGATGCTGGGATTACCGGAAACCGCAGGGCTGGCAAGCTAGACCGGATGATATACTGACAGTGATGATCAAGGAGTTAGTGACCCTGATTGGCCGGATCGGCTCCAGGCTATATGGCGAGCGATCGGAGTTTGAGGTATTCCGACCGGAAGAAAAGTTCGGGGATTTTTCTACTAACATTGCGCTGAAATTGAGCGGTAAGCTGGGCAGAAACCCTAAAGAAATCGCAAAAGATATCGCAGATAAGCTAGTGGAACAAGGCGATTTTGCCAGCGTCGATATCGCCGGTCCCGGCTTCATCAACATCACCTTGAAGGATCGAACGCTTCTTGAGGCTTTATCCGGAGCGCATCGCCCGGAAAAAACCCTTGCCGGCAAGAGCATAGTAGTTGAATACTCCGATCCTAATCCGTTCAAAGTCCTGCACGCCGGGCATCTTTATACTTCCGTCGTAGGCGACGGAATTTCCAACCTTTTGGAAGCTGCCGGCGGCAAGGTCCATCGGGTCAATTACGGCGGTGACGTCGGCCTGCATGTCGCCAAAACCGCCTGGGCCTTACTAGAGTATTTAGGCGGTGAAAAACCGGAGGAACTGGATAACGTCAAGCCGGCTGAACGGGCCGATTGGCTGGCGGGATGTTATGTTAAAGGCACCATAGCCTATGACGAAGATGAAAAGGCCAAGGCCGAGATCGCGGTGCTGAACAAAAAAATATACGAGATAGCCATCAACCGTGACAAAAGTTCACTGCTCGGTAAGATCTATTGGCGGACGCGGGCCTGGAGCTATGATTATTTCGATAAATTTTATGCCCGCATCGGTATCGCGTTCGAGAAATATTATCCGGAAAGCACGGTTGCTGAACTGGGCCGGAAAACGGTAGAAAAGAATACGCCTGAAATTTATTCGAAATCGGACGGCGCGATAGTTTATGAAGGAGAGAAAGACGATCTGCATACCAGGGTTTTCATAACCCGCGAAGGCCTACCGACCTACGAGGCCAAAGAAGTCGGATTGTTATTTAAGAAGCATAAGGATTATGATTTTGACCGTTCGATAGTCATTACTGCCAATGAACAGAGCCAGTACATGCAGGTCGTTTTAGCCAGTGTCTCCGGATTCGCACCGAGTCTGGTAGAAAAAACCACCCACCTGACTCACGGCATGGTAAAGCTACCGGGGGCAAAAAAAATGAGCAGCCGCAAAGGCAATATATTAAAGGCGGTCGAGATACTGGAACTCGCAGAAGAATCATCCAAGCGCTTGAACCCCTCTACGACCGAGGGTGTCATCATCGGAGCGATCAAATATTCATTCCTCAAATCGGGCCTGGGCGGCGATATAATATTCGACGCCAAAGAGTCGGTAAACATCGAGGGTAACAGCGGGCCTTACCTGCAGTATGCGTTGGTCCGGGCCAGGAGCATCATAAACAAAGCCGGTAACGGCGAACAATCATCCGCAGACGGGCTGGACTCGTCAGAACGTTCGTTAGCCAGAAAAATCAGCATATATCCGGAAGTATTCACAGTGGCGCTGGAAGAACTTTCGCCGCACCATCTCTGCACTTACTTATATGAGCTGGCCCAGACATTTAACCGGTTTTATGAAGCGAACCGGATAATCGGTGATGAAAGGTTCCCGGTGCGGATCAAACTGGTACAAGATTATGCACACGTGCTGGAGAGCGGACTTAAGACTTTGGGGATAGACATCCCCGAGAAGATGTAGCATGGAAATCAGGAAACAAGCCGTGGTACTGGATTTTGACGGCACCATAGCCGATGCCGAGGATGTACTTTTAAAAGTCTATGACCCATTGGCAAAAAAATACGGCTGGCCCAAACTTACCCGCCGTGACTATTACCGTCTGCGCAAAGGCAATCCCCGCGATATAATGCGCTGGGCTAATGTCAAGATATGGCAGATACCGAAACTGCTCAAAGTCGGGCGCAGGGAGTATAAGAAACATATCGGCGACGTAAGGTTGTTTGACGGCATGCCCGCCGTGATTGACAGGCTCTCCAAGGACACCGATGTCTACATTCTAAGCTCCAATGACCGCGAAACGGTAAGGAAAATACTGGCCAGAAATAAAATCAGGACCCGGCTCACCATATTGCACGGCTCGTCGTTGTTCAGCAAGGACAAGGCTCTAAAAAAGTTACTCAAACGAGGTTATCTCGCTAATGACTCTTGGATGATAGGCGATGAGATACGCGACATACAAGCGGGTAAAAAAACCCGCATGAAAACCATAGGCGTAACCTGGGGATTGCAGAGCGAGCAAGCTCTTAGGAGTATAAGTCCGGACTATATCGCAAAAAAACCCGGGGATATATTGAAATTTTTATATAATAAGGATCAGACGGTGGGGGATAATAACCAAAGGAGTCAAAATTAATGGCAGACGAAAAGATTTCCAAAGCCGAAGCCAGAAGGATTCGCGCCGAAAAAGCGGCGCTGGCCAAAGCCAAAGCTAAGGCCAAAGCCAAAAAAGTCAATGTAAAGGCCAAATCACAGGTAGATGATTTCGCGGGTTTCATCCGCCGGCAAGGTGTCGTCGGTTTGGCTATCGGCCTGGTCCTCGGTGTCCAGGTAAAAGCCCTGGTCGATCAGATAGTGGCCAGTTTCATCAATCCGATACTAGGCCTCATATTGCCCGGCCGCGGCAATCTTTCGGAAAAAACTTTCGCCTTGACCTTCGGAGACAAGGAGGCGGTTTTCGCTTACGGCGCTTTTATTTCGGTTTTGATCAGCTTCACGGCCGTTATATTGATAGTCTACTTCGGCGTAAAAGCCTTGAAACTTGAGAAACTGACCAATAAATAATGAAATTTAGCGAAGCAGAGTGGAAAAGGAAACTCACGCCAGAGCAATACCGCATATTGCGCGAAAAGGGCACGGAGGCTCCTTTTACCGGTAATCTACTTAGCGAAAAGAGGACCGGCATGTTCAAGTGCGCCGCGTGCGGCGCCGATTTGTTCGCAAGTAAGCATAAATTCGAATCCGGTTCCGGCTGGCCGAGTTTTTATGAGGTCGCGAAATCCGGAGCTGTAGAACTGCATGATGACAATTCCTCGGGCATGCACAGGGTGGAAGTAACCTGCGCCAATTGCGGCAGTCATCTTGGCCATGTCTTTGATGATGGTCCCGCGGATAAAACGGGTAAACGTTATTGCATAAATTCCGTCTGCTTAGACTTCGATCCCGAAAAAACCTAAAACTTTCTAGTAGTCTGCCGCGGCCGGCAGGCCGAAGAACTGCTCTAAGGTCTGGCCGGATTTATGTACCTTGGCCGCCAGGTCCTTGCCGATATATCTGATGTGCCATGGCTCATAAAGATAGCCCGTAAGGTGTTCCTGAGCCTTTGGGTAACGGATGATGAAACCGTATTTATGCGCATTGTCCGCCAGCCATTTGCCGGCTTTGGTATCTCCGAAACAGGCCACTAGATCGCAGATTCCACTACCCACATCGGCTGCCAGTCCGGTCTGGTGTTCGCTATGTCCCGGCCGGGCGCTATAGGTATCCGCTCTAGCCTGGCCGTCTTTTTTTACATAGTCGTTATATATGCCGGCTTGATAATCGTAAGAACGATAGCCGCTGATGAGTTTTAAATAAATGCCATTGCTTTTCGCGGCGTTTTGCAGACCTTGCAGAGCGTTTGCGGTATCGGACCTTAGCTGAACACCGCTAGCGGTAGTAACCAGATTCCGCGGGATGAAGGTGCTCGGCAGGCTGCGTTTTTTATTGATAATGAAATAAATGCTGTTTTGATTGTCAATGGT
This sequence comes from Saccharimonadales bacterium (SeqCode), assembly GCA_036276755.1. Taxonomy (GTDB): domain Bacteria; phylum Patescibacteriota; class Saccharimonadia; order Saccharimonadales; family 2-12-FULL-41-12; genus JANWLD01. The sequence goes on from DASUOG010000025.1 coordinate 23,260, forward strand.
ATATTTGCCGGCCTCATCATCATTCAGACTTATATTTTTACTGCCCGGCTTTTTAGATACGGCGGGCGGTTGGTCGTCAGTACCTTGATTAAAGAACAATAGATAACTACCGCCAAGGATAATTAAAGGTATGATCAGAAAAAACAATTTCTTAGGCATGATTAAATCATAACAGGTTATAATCTATGGTAATGATAATAAATAAAAACCTGGCCGCTACCAAATTGCTGTGGGTGGATCTGGAAATGACCGGACTTGATAGCCGAAAAGATGTGATCGTCGAGGTAGCGTGCGAGGTAACGGATTTTGACTTTACTACCCTGGCTTCGTACGAGGCGGTTATTGCTCATCCGAAACAAGTTCTGAACGATATGAATGAATGGTCGCGTGTCCAGCATCAGGCCAGCGGGCTCACGGAGCGGATTAAAAAAGAAGGCAGGGACGAGAGGACGGTGGTGCATGAACTGGTCGGTTTCATCAAGGCACAGTTCGGTACCGAACCGGCGGTCCTGGCTGGCAATTCCATTCATAATGACCGGGCTTTTATCAAGGCGCATTGGCCGCAGGTAGAGGAACTACTGCATTATCGGATGCTTGACGTTTCCAGTCTTAAGATACTTATGCAGTCGAAATATAATATAAAATTTGCCAAAAAGGAAGTACATAGGGCTTTCGATGACATCCAGGCTTCTATCGCTGAACTGCAATATTACATCGAGGCCCTGAAAAAATTAGATTAGTTAGTGCATGGTGTCATCGGATGACGGGGGCAGATTCAGCCGAATACTCTCGGCATCGATCGGACCCGTGTCAGCGCCGGCGTCCCCTAATTCTACGGGCGGATGTTCAGCAGGAGATTCACCGGATTGAGCGTCGGACATAGGAGCGTCTTCGGCTTTGGATATTCTGATTTCTGCCCGTTCACGCGCTTCCCGGGAGGCATCGGACGAGACTACGCCGCTTGCCGATTCGACCTTTTCCAGTTCTTCCGCGATAGCTCCCGGGCTATCCGGAGTCCCTGAGCGCTTTTTTGTCTCAGCGTCGGCCTGAGCTCTGCGCGCCATCTTGAAACCTTCCAGCACCATTCTTTCTTCGTCTGAACCGGGCCTGAGATTGGAGCCTCTTTTTGCTTCTCTCCGCAGAAACTCTCGATAATCATCCGGATTTCTTATTTTTTGCGCTTCTAAAGTCATGGTGATTTTTTGTTTTTATTTTTACCTTTCTGAATAGCAGTTTAACATAAACTTTATAAAAAGTCAATAAACTTGTGGTGATATATTTTGCTTTTCGTATAATATAACTATTGTCATGGACCATAAAACCGTAGAAGAATATGTACTTTCCATGCCGAATGCGCGGCTGGAATATCCTTTCGGCGAAGAAGTTGCCGTATACAAAACCGATGATAAGATGTTCGCTCTCATCGCGGAAGGTTCAGATCCGCTGAGATTGAGCCTGAAATGCGATCCGAAACTTGCGAAGCTGCTGCGTGATAAATACGAGACGGTCATGCCGGGCTATCATTTGAATAAAAAACATTGGATAACGGTCGTGCTCACCGGCCAGTTGCCCTGGGAGGAAATCCGGGCGCTGATCCTGCACAGCTATGACCTGGTTGCCAGGACCGGAGCCGATACGCCCCTGATCGACTAATCCGTTTCTAACAGCATATTAATCTGGTTGTTGGCGGTATCGATAATCTGTTTTTCAAAAGTATTGCCGGGTTCATAAGCGGAGACCAGCTGTGCCTGGTAATCGACCAGCAGTTTTTTCAAAAGTTCAGTATGCGCCTCGTTATAACGGCCGTTTTGTTCGCCTTCCGTCAAAACCGTGTCATTAGCCGGATTTTGGATACTTATGTCCTTGTCCTTTACTTCTTTGCCCCTACTAACGAGCGCGGTGATGAACTGCTGTTTACTTGATGCGACCGTGCTCTTTACCGTTGCTGCGAAATTCAGTGCATCCCGGTCGGTTAGTTTGCCGGTTCCGGCTTCGGCGATGCGGATTATCTCTGTTTCGGTCGTGGCGATTGCCAGCAGCCTATCTCTTTGGGCATTGCTGGCACCGTTTAGAAAACCCGAGAACAGGTAAATGATCATTATAAGCAGCATGAATCCGGCTGCGGCAAAGATGGCTTTTTGCCTGGGTGATCCACCTGTGAATAAATTCAGCGGTTGGCGCGATGACTTTTCCGGATTCATAATGAAATCATAAGGATCCTGCGATTTGTTGGATTCTGGCGGCGGTGTGTTGGGCGCTTCGGAGTTTTGTGATCTTTGGAATACGCTAAATAAGCTGCTGTTGCGCGGATTCTTGGATGTACTGCCCGTTGCCGGCGGAGTCGCGGGAGCGGATCCGGCATTGCCGGTATTAGCCCATACTACATTCTGTTGAAGGTAAGGTTCGGCATATTGTTTAAGATGGCCCGGTAGGCTTTTTTGCATATGTTCGGACATGGCTTTTTCTGCATGCTCGGGTATGTGGCGGGTCTCATTATCGTGGTATTTCTTAAGATGCACCGGCATTGTCCTGTCCATGTGTTCGGAGATCGATTTTTGAATGGACGGCGGTATATAAGAGTGTCTGTTCTCAAAGGGGTCTGACTTTGCGGCCATAGCCTTAATTAAACCATAAGCTTATCAATGTAGTGAAGTTAGGACGGCGGTTTCGCCCCCTTAAGCTTGCTAGTTGCCGCTTGCTGCTAGATACTATCTGTTATGAAGGAGACAATCTAACGGGATGGATGCGGTCAGTGAGATTAAAGCCCGCTTGAGCGTCGAGGATATCATCAGCGAATACGTACGCCTGAAGAGGACGGGACGCAATTACAAAGGTCTAAGCCCGTTTACCAACGAAAAGACCCCGAGCTTCATAGTCAGCCCGGAAAAGCAGATCTGGCATGATTTCAGCTCCGGCCGCGGCGGTGATATGTTCACTTTCATACAAGAAGTGGAGGGGCTGGACTTCAAAGGTGCGCTCGAGTTGCTGGCCCGAAAAGGCGGGGTGGACCTCGACCAGTACAGGGAAAGTTCTGCCGCCGGGCCGGGTATTGATAAGGCCCGCCTGCAGGGTGCGCTGGCCGCGGCGGTGAAATTCTATCAATCCCGGTTACTTAAGGAACGCGAGGCATTGGAATACATCCGCAAAAAACGCGGCTTTGCCAAACAGACCATGCTAGATTTTCAACTGGGCTATAGCCCGTCCGCTCAGCAGGAACTGACTGATTTTTTGCTACAAAAAGGCTATAGGGAGAACGAATTGCAGCTGGCCGGACTATCGACCCGCCGCGGTGGTCGCTTGGGCGACATGTTCCGCGGACGGATTATGATACCTTTGCATGACTCCATGGGTAATCCGGTAGGTTTTACAGCCCGCTTGCTGAAAGATAATGATAACGCGCCTAAATATATCAACACGTCCAGCACGCCGCTATATGATAAAAGCCGGCATATATACGGGCTTCATCTGGCGAAACAAGCTATCCGGGACGCAGATTATTCGATAGTCGTCGAAGGTAACCTTGATGTCATAGCCTCGCACCAGGCCGGATTCAAGCAAGTGGTCGCCAGCGCGGGCACGGCGATGACTGAATACCAGTTGAAAACCTTGTCACGATTTTCACCGAATGTCCGGCTGGCATTTGACCGTGATCGGGCGGGCCTGGAGGCTAGTGAGCGTTCGATCCCGCTGGCGGCCAAGGCGGGCGTTGAGTTGAGTATCATCAGCATCGAAGGAGGCAAGGATCCGGACGAACTTATCAGAAAAGATCTGAGGCTCTGGGAAGAAGCTATCCGTGATGCCGAGTACGCAGTGGACTGGCTGATAAACACTTATAAGGATAAATTCGATTTGGACACCGGGCCGGGCAAGAGGAAATTTTCCGGCAAGCTGGCCGAAGTAATAGGCAAATTGGAAGACCCGGTCGAGCAGGAGCACTACGTCCGGCTGATAGCCCAGATAGCCGGCATCAGCCCGGATGCGTTCCGCCGGAAGCTGGGAAGTTCGGATAGCGTTCCACGGCGACTTAAAAAACCGCTTGTTAATAATACGTCCGATTCCAAGGAAGACCAGGACAGACTTCGTTTGATCGATAGACTATTATGTCTGGCATTGGTGCTTCCCGGCACCCGGAGGTATTTGGATTTGATAAAACCGGAGATGCTCATAACTCCGCAACAAAAGACACTGCTTGCTTTTCTTGCAAAAAATATGGATTTCGATCATTCCCAGGTCGGCCAACTGAAAAAACTCACCTCAGACCCGGCCGGCCCGCCGCAGGGATTAGAAGATTATGTTAAAATATTATTACTTCAATACGAAGAATTATATGCCGAAGTCGATACGCTGGAGCTTCAATACGAAGCGGCGCGGCTAAGAGCGAAAATAATCGAATACTGGATAAAACGCCAAAAAACAAAACTCGCGACCTTGCTTGGTAGCAGTGAAGAAACCGAACATGAAAGAATCCTGCGCAAGGTACGTGAACTTGATAGATTACTTAAGAAAATAAGGGAAAATTGATTTTTTATGCCTGAAGATAGCAAAAAACTGCGCCTTGAAGAAGCCAGGAAAGAACTGTTAAAGAAAGCCAAAAAAGAAGGCAAGATCGACCAGGAAGAGATACTGGATAAAATTCCGGAGACGCCGGAAAATGCTGACATCTTGGATTCACTGTATAGCGAGCTTGCTGATATGAACATCCGCGTGGAAGGTGCGGCCGCGGGCGATGACTGGTCCGAGAGCGAGGACGAAGATCTGGAGCTGGATGACAAGACTTACATGGACGATATAGCCGATGATTCGGTGAGATTGTATCTGCGCGAAATCGGCAAAATTCCGCTTTTAAAACCGGACGAAGAACTTGCCCTAGCCCAAAAGGTCGTAGCCGGCAACAAACGGGCCAAGGACCAGATGGCCGAAGCCAATATGCGCCTGGTCGTATCCATTGCCAAACGCTATGTGGGCCGCGGGCTGGACTTGCTTGATCTAATTCAAGAAGGAAATACCGGTCTGTTGCGTGCGGTCGAGAAATTCGACCCGGACAAAGGATTCAAATTTTCGACTTATGCGACTTGGTGGATCCGCCAGGCGATTACCCGAGCCATTGCCGATCAGGCACGCGTTATCCGCATACCGGTGCATATGTTCGAGACCATCAACAAACTTTTGCGGACCCAGCGCCGGCTGACACAGGAGCTTAACCGCGAACCGACCAATGAGGAGATCGCCAAAGCTATGGAAATGGATGTTGCCAAGGTAGAGCACATCATGAAAATCAAACAGGATATCCACTCGTTGGACGCCAGCGTGCGTGACGACGAGGAAGATAGTGTGCTTGGTGATTTCATTGAAGACGAAGACACGGTAAGCCCGGAGGAATCAGCCACCGGCAGCCTGCTCAAGGAACATGTCAAGGACATGCTTTCCGGCCTCACCGAGCGCGAGCAAAAGATACTCAAGCTCCGGTTTGGCCTGGAAGACGGCAAGAGCCACACGTTGGAGGAAGTCGGCCAGGAATTCTCCGTCACCCGTGAACGCATCCGCCAAATCGAGGCCAAGGCGTTGGCCAAACTGCGCAAGCACAAGGATGCTCGCAAACTGCATGACTACATAAAGTAAATGAACATTATTTCTAATCCGGAAAACCCCTGCCCGCCGGAAATTCTTAACCGGCAGGTTGCGATACCTGTGTCCTATATTGACTTTGATGATAATCCTCGGACGGGAACCATAGAGATTAACGAAGCCGTTCAAGGAGACGTAGGATTATTTTTTGAGGTAGCACTAGATTTGAAATTTCCGATCGAACGGGTTTTACCTGCCGGCCATCCGGACTATAGATGGGATGACGACAAACTTATGGCCGGCAACGTTTCCTCAGGATTTAATTACAGGCCTATCGCCGGGACGGACAGAGTATCGGTGCACGCTTACGGCAGGGCTTTTGACATCAACCCCAGGATTAATCCCTACATCAGGCTTGCGGGCGGAAAGACTATCGTTGCTCCTCCGGAGGCGAAATGGGATAAGTCGGTCCCTGGAGCTTTGTACGCCGAACATCCTCTAGTAAGATTTATGGAGGAAAGAGGCTGGGAGTGGGGAGGCAGATGGGTGTTGTCGAGAGAGGGCATGGTTGATTACCAGCATTTTGAGAAACCGGAAGAGTAAAAAGGTATACTGGTACTGATGAAAATAATCGGAATTGCGGGGACGAACGGCAGCGGCAAAGACACCGTCGGCCAGATTTTGGAGACAGATTACGGGTATCTGTTCGTTTCGGTTACAGATATTCTGCGTAACGAGCTGAAAAAACAAGATAAGCCGATTGTTAGAGAAAACATGCGTGAGCTGGGCGACCGCTGGCGGCGTGAATACGGCCTGTCCGTGCTTATCGACAAGGCTGTAGAAATTTATAGTTCGAAACAACAAGAATACAAAGGGCTGGTTATTGCCAGCATCCGCAATGTCGGCGAGGTTGAACACATTCATGGACTCGGCGGGATAGTAATCTGGGTAGATGCCGCCCCGAAGGTTAGATACCAGAGAGCTATCGGACGCAGTCGCAGTGACGAAGACGCGAAGACTTATGAGGAGTTTTTGCGCGAAGAACAGGATGAGATGAACGCCTACGGTGATGAGGCGTCGCTGGCGATGAACGAAGTAAAAAAATTATGCGACCTATCGATAGAAAACAATTCGGACGATAAAAAAGTACTTGAAGACACCGTCAGCCAAGCCGTTAGGAACGCTCTGCTAGATTGACTTTACTCTAATTTCATGGTAAAAATTGAATATATGAGCGGAGTAGCGGAAAAAGATTTCAGCAATTTTGAACTGGGTGATGACGTATACCGGCTGGCTGATGGCTTAATACCGGAAGTCGCCGGACGTCTTGGGCTTTTGGTTGATGAGAAGCCAAACAGCGAACACCTCCATAGCTTGGTAGGTATGGTAGGTAAAAACAAGGTTTTGCGTGATAACGAGCCGGTAACTGCCATAGAACTTGAAGATGCAGCTGAACTGGTTGAGAGATCTGGAGTGCAGAAACCACTCGATAGAAGCCTTTGGACGCCAGGCTTACAAGTCGCTGACTCGCAATCGGGATATTCCGGTATGACTATCGTGACCGGGGCGGTTGCCAATTGGCAAGACCGTACCGCAAAGTTAGTATCCGAAGGGATGAAGGCCGGAACCGTACCTAAAAGAACCCAGGTAATAACCGGAAACCGGGTTATGGATTCAGCAACGGAACAGGCGAATCCTAATATTCAGAAATTCTTTGAGGAAGCCGGCAGATACCCTACGGAGGGCGAATATGCATTCAGCTTCGTCGTACCGGTCATAGCAGAGGCGGGTGGATGGATTTCCCGAACATCCTATGAAACAAAGGATGGCGGAGAGATTGCCGCGAATTTTGTCGGCAAGCACAAACAATTGTTCGAAGCCGGATCGCCCATCGTGTTCGCAAGGGTTGCGAATGCCGGCATTCAACTAGCTGCGCAATTCAGGGATGCGATAAGAGAACACGCTAATCCTGAATTCGATACGGATTCCGATTCACCCGAAGCCTTCGTAGTAACTGATAGCTTTCCTGTGGCCAGGACAGAGGAAGAATTTAAGGACCCGGCTCATTTTCAATCTCCTTACACCGGGCTAAGACAGGCGGTTCTTACGGCTAAGTTGTTGCATGAAGCTGCTTAGGCTGAATCCTTAAGTAGATAGGTTTAACTGTTCGCGCTGAATTTTAGTAGGTTTATATCCTAGCGTATACTTTAAAGTATGACAGGAGCGAAGAAGTTTGCGATTATTGACCCGCGCACCAAAGCAGAGCTTGGTGCGCGGCAGGCTAAGCCAGAGGTTCATAATGGCTGATACTAAAAAGTTTGCCATCATTGATGGCAAAAGCGTGTTTTATAGGGGCTATTACGCGATGCCTAACCTTTCCACGGGGGATGGTACACCCACCGGTGGAGTTTACGGCTTCGCGGTCATGGCGCTTGAAGTCATTAAACGTCTTAACCCCGATTACGTCTGCGTCGCCTGGGACAAGCCAAAAACCAATATCAGAAAGAGACTGAAACTTTATCCGGCGTACAAGGCCGGCCGCAAACCGGCACCGCCGGATTTTTACGACCAGATTCCCTTGCTGCATGACCTGCTGGATGCCTTCGGCTGGCCATTATATGAGCTGGATGACTATGAAGCGGACGATATCATGGGTACCTTGGCTGTCCAGGCCCGCAAGGCCGGTTTGGATACTCTGCTGGTTACCAGCGATCTGGACCTGCTCCAGGTGATCAACGGTAATGTGCATGTTTATGCGCTAAAGAAGGGTTTATCAAATATAGAACTATTTCATCCGGAGAGTTTCGAGGGTAAATACGGCATCAAGGTCGACCAGTTCCTGGACCTGAAGGCACTCAAGGGAGATAGTTCGGATAACATTCCCGGCGCTCCTGGTATCGGGGAGAAGACGGCCGTTGAGTTGCTGCGCCAGTTTAAAACACTGGATGGAATTTATGACAATTTGGACTTGATCAAAGAATCTACCCGTAACAAGCTGGAAGCCGGCAAGGACTCGGTCTATTTAAGCAAGAAGCTGGCGGCTATCTGGATGGATGCACCGATAAAACTCAATCTCAAGGATGTCGATGGCAGCAAGTGTGATCCGGCGAAAGTCCAGGAGATTTTACAAAGACTGGAATTTCGAACTCTGGCCAGGCAACTGCCGGAGTATATGCATGTGCCGGAAGATGCGCAGTTAAAAAAGTCCAAACAGATCGCTCTGCCGGACGCTAATCATATCAGTTCAAAACAGGAGTTGGCTGAATTGAACCTGCCGAAGACGGATGAGCTGGTAATCTACGGGTTGAGTGAGAAACCGCACGGGATTAATCCGCTTTCGCTGACTATTTCAGCTGATGAGAAACAGTCGGTTACGTTGAACCTTGCCGCGCTTGACGCCGATGCGGTGCGGGACAAACTCAAAGACTATATCGAGAAGTCTCAATTGATCGGACATAACCTCAAGGCCACCTTGCAGATACTCCGTACATTCGGTATTAACCCGCAAAAAATCAAACACGACACGCTTATCGGCGCGTTCTTGATAAATCCTCTCCGCCGCGAGCAATCCTTAAGCGAACTGGCGGAAACCGAGTTGGATGTGCACCTGCAGGGTATCGACGGGGCGAACAGCGAAGAAATTGCGGTGATTAGAAAATTATACGAACACCAGAACGAAGACCTGAAAGAACTCAAGAAGATAGCTGAATTGGCGCGCGATATAGAGTGGCCGATAATTCCGGTCTTAGCCGACATGGAATATTTGGGTATAAAACTGGACGTAGAACATCTGCACAAAGTCGCCGAACAACTGCAGGATACTATCAGCGACATTGAACAGCAAATTTACGGCCATGCCGATAGGCAGTTCAATATTGCCAGCCCGATACAGCTTTCGGATGTTCTGTTCAACAAGCTGATGCTGCCGACCGGCGGGATAAAAAAGGGAAAAGCGGCTTACTCGACCGCCGCCAACGAATTGGACAAGCTGCGGGGGATCCATCCGATAATCGATTTGATCACCCAGTACCGCGAAGTAACTAAATTGATGAACACATACGTGATACCTTTGCCGAACATGGTGGATAAGAATAACCGCTTGCATACGACCTTCAGCCTGACGACCGCCCAGACCGGCAGGCTCAGCAGCTCAGAACCCAACCTGCAAAATATACCTGTCAGGACCGAGTTGGGAAGGAAGATCAGAGCGGCCTTTGTCGCCGATCCGGGAAATCTGTTCATCAGTGCCGATTACAGCCAGTTCGAACTGCGCATGGCGGCGCTTTTGGCAGATGATAAGGAGCTGATAGACATGTTCAATCGCGATGTCGATGTACATACTGCGACCGCTTCGCAAATATATGAGCGCGAACCGGAAGATATTACCAAGAATATGCGCAGGGATGCCAAGGTAGTCAATTTCGGCATCCTATACGGTATGAGCCCCCACGGTCTGAGCGTTGCTACCGGTATGACCCAGGGCGTGGCCAAAAAGTTCATCGATAAATATTTCGAACTGAGAAAGCCGATTTTAGAATACATGAACAAATCCAAAGAACAAGCCCGCAGCCAAGGCTATGTGGAGACGCTTTTTGGCCGCCGCCGGCCGACGCCGGACGTTAAGTCGTCCAACTTCGCAGTACGTTCGGCCGCTGAACGCGCGGCAATCAACATGCCCTTGCAGGGGACCTGCGCGGACATCATGAAGCTGGCCATGATAAAAGTCCAACAAAAGCTAAAAAATCATAAGGATGCGTATATGCTGCTGCAGATACACGACTCCATACTGGTGGAATGTCCGGAAAAACAAGCGGATGAGCTGGCACGGGAGCTGAAGGAGATTATGGAAAACGCATATAAACTCGATGTCAAACTGACGGTCGATACGGCTGTCGGCAAGGATTGGGGAGAGCTCTAATTCTGGCCGATCAAATCGGACGATTCCGGCTCTATTCCGGTAAGCACCATAAAGTACGGCCGGGCTAACTCATCTACACGTTCCTGGTTCATGCGCCTTTGCATTTTCTTTGCGAGGTATGACCGTTTAATCATACGGCTGAGTATGCGTTCGCTTACGATCCTGATTCTGTCAATCGGCGCGTTTATCTGATCCATAAATAGGGAGTCATCATGGGTGATGGCCTCGAACAACTCGGGTTCGTCCGATCTCAGCATAAGCATATAGCGGGATATTCGCTTTATCTGTCCCAATATCAGATTGTCCGGTGTGAATCTCAGTGTTGAGTCTACTATCTCGATTAATCGTCCGGCTGTGATGTCCGGCGGGGCTTCAGCCGTACGGCAACCATCGGTTGCCAAAAACGACCCTTCGGCCCATACGTCATAGCCAAGCCGGTCTAAATTGTGGATGAATCGCCGGGGCGAGGTAGCGGCTAGCGTACCTCTTATCAAGTTGATATCCCGGCTGTTTAAAAAGCCTATAACCTCTCTTTCGGTCCGCCCGGAATCAAACCCGCCCCTATCGGCGTAAGCACTCAGCGGGATTACCGTCCCTGCTTCGTAACTGCCGCCGGCCGCTCTGGCAATGTAATCAAACCACGCGACGGCTTTTGAGCTGTTCGGATGATCCGGGCTTGGTTCATGATAAGTTTGCGTTCCCATGATCGGAAGCGGGCTATAAGCGTGCTCCTCGCCGCCGGCTTCATGGTAGTATTCCTGGACCCTGCCCATGAACCCGCCGGAGAGCCTGACTAGATCGATGTCATGGTTGATGCCGATGCTATCGCCGCCGAATTCGTCATGTTCGTCCTGGCTTGCGGCAATGACGGCCCCGTTCCATAAATCGCGGCGGATCCTGCCGATAACTGGTTTTTTATAGGGACTGAACGTAGTCCTGACGTCAAGTCCCGGATTATGCTCCCGAGCGGAATCGATCGCTTCCATGGTGGCTTGTACTTCTGGGCCGTCTTGTTCTTTGGCAGGGGAATTCAACCCTAGGACAATAGAAAACGGAATGGCGGAAGCCTGCTTGCCGTATTCGGCCAAAGCATGTTCTATCTGCCCGGCTTCCTGGTGGGCCGCCACGGGTATGATAACCACTGTTGAGGCCAACGGTTCTCCTCCGGCATTTATATCATCGGCTATTTTATAAGCATTGATGGCTTCATCCGGTTCCAGACTATCAACAAAACTCCGGGTGATATCCCGCCGGTGCTCAACAGTTGTTTCTGGTGTTGGAACAGAACCCATAGGATTAGTATAATATTACCATAAAAACGTACTTTTGTCTAAAATCATGAGTACGGCCAATTTCGTTCGCCGTATCAGACTATTCCGTGGGAGTGTAGAGAGGCGCTAGAGTAAGTTCTATCGGTAGCTGGCTGCGTATTAGTTTAGTTAAGCTTTGGGCTTTTGAATCCGCTACCTCGGTGTTGAAGATAACCAGTGGCAGGTTGGGGTAATGCCGGGGCCATTTTACACTCCGGGTATCAGCCATATCCTCCAGTTCACCGCAAATCTCATCGTGCTCACCCGCCAGTTCGTCTGCGGTTTCCTCGTCAAAGTTTAACGACAGGAATCTTCGGCCGCTCTTGCTGCGGCTTAAATCCGCTTCAATTGCTACGGCATCCAAAGTTTGGCTTAGTTTAGGTAACCGTGCCTTTAAATCACCTATCAGTTCAGGTCTTCTTAATTCAACACCCCGTAGGGCCTTGGCTCTTTTGAGCAATTCCTTAGGTTTAACCAGTGAGGTTTGTGGCCATGGAGCGCGGTAATCTCCCGCAAATATTATATGGAAGTTTTCCTCAACGTCGTCCCTTAAAGTTTCAAACACAGGCGGTATACCCAATGTCGGTCTGACGATGGGCTGGATTTCCCGCTCCAGGTATCTTTTTCTCATACTAAAAGAACTTTATGCTAACGAAAGACAAAAAAGCAAGCACAAGCGTATCTGTTAAACCGCCTCAATTTGAAATTGAGGCGGTTTTATGATGCTTTAGGGCTCTGTGCCGGTGATTTCTTCGGGAAGGAATCCTTTCGGGTGTTTAAAGCCGGCTTCCCATTTGGTACCTTGCTGATATCCTAAATCCTTCATGAGTTTGGTCGGCGCATTGCGAAGATGCAATGGCACGGGCAAATCAGGGTGATCTTTGGCCAGTTTTTGGGCTCTATTCATTTTGTCTGCTACTTCGCGGGACTTTTTGCACTTGGCCAACGTATATGCGCAATGGAACAAATTGTACTGACATTCCGGCATGCCGATGCGCTCAACTGCCTGGAAAGTACTGACAGCCAGATTCAAAGCCGCCGGTGCGGCCATGCCGATATCTTCGCTGGCAAAAATAACCATCCGGCGGGCGATAAATTTCGGGTCTTCGCCGGCTTGCAACATACGTGCCAGATAATAAAATGTCGCCGCCGGGTCGCTGCCGCGCATGGACTTTATAAATGCGCTTATTACGTTGTAGTGCGTTTCGCCGGCTTTGTCATAGCCGGGCACTCTTTTTTGGGCGGCCGTGGTGATTATTTCAGAGGTGAGAGTGCCTTTTGTAAGCTGCAGCGCCAACTCAAGGTTGCTAAGGGCTACCCGTGCATCGCCGCCGGAAAGTTCGGCTAGCAGGTTTATACTTTTAGCCGGCAGGCGTTTTGCCGGTATTTTCTCAGCCTTGGCAGTTTTTTTGATAATTTTGACGACTTCTTCTTTGCTGAGCGGATTTAGGACCAGCACCCGGCTGCGGCTGAGCAGGGGATTGATAATTTCAAAGCTTGGATTTTCAGTAGTGGCTCCTATCAGCACGATTGTGCCGTCCTCGACATGTGGCAAGAACGCATCTTGCTGGGCCTTATTAAAACGGTGAATCTCATCAACAAATAAAATTGTCTGTTGTCCAAGCCGCCGGTTGCCCTTAGCCTGATCCACAACTTTATTTACGTCTGCCTTACCGGAGGTTACGGCGCTGAGCTCCATAAATTCCGCGCCGGTTTCCTTGGCGATGATGCGGGCCAGGGTAGTCTTGCCGCTGCCCGGCGGCCCCCACAGTATCAGACTGGTCGGTTTTTTGCTCGCAATTATCTCGCTGATAATCTGTCCGCCGCCGACCAGATGCCCTTGACCGGCCACTTCTTTAAGCGAATCGGGTCGCATTTTCTCCGCCAGGGGTGTATAAGCCATGACCTTATTATAATTCTTAGCACCGGCTTGGCCTAAAAAGATTCTCTCCAGTGATAAAATAAATTAAGAGGAGGTATTATGGGTGATGATTCTAAAAACCGGCAACAGATGAACTTCAATATAGATATCAATAAAGTCCCCGTGCTATATGCGGACGGCTACCTGATAGGTTCGAATGAGAACGTGCTGACGTTGAGCTTCTCACAGGCCATGCCGGACCCTAACCAGCAGAATATCGTAAGCCGGATAGCACTGACACGCAAACAGGCGAAGGAATTTGTTAAAAACTTAAACGACCATATAAATAAATTCGAAGTTTAGGCTAACAGAGAAGATTGCCCAGCGGTCCACCCAGGAGCGGCAACTGGTTGACACCGCAACCTTCGCGGTCATTGTTACCATTGCCGCCGCCGGTACTTTCACCGCCACCGCTACTGCCACCGCCGCTTGGGGCCGGTGAATCGCCGGCGGACGGTATCTTCGCCTGGGGGTTTGTTTGGGCCGGTGGGGTCGCATTGACTGCTTCGCTAGAATTTGGAGTTGCCGGCCGATGCGGCTTGCAGGCACTTTCGGACCAAAGACCCAGACCGTTTGATTTGGCTTGTTTCTGCGCGGCCAGGTACTCTTTTTCGTATTGATACTCCGCAGTATTTGCCGTCCAGGCTCTCGCATATCCGGCGGCAATCATCTTCTTGTTGATATCGGTTCCGTCGGCCGTTACATAAAGTAACAAGCCGTCGGTATTATTTATCAGGTTGTCATCAGCCGAGAGTTCGATTTTCTTGTCGTGCAGATAAGAATTGAGCATGGTTTTGGATCTCTCATTTAAACACTCATTCAAATCGGTGTGTGGACTGGTGAACTTTTTTAAACCGATAAGTTTTATATTTCTGGTTGTTCCCTCGAGATTGACCGCTATGCTCGCAGGTTTTATGACTTTGATCAGGTCGTATTGACCGCTGTATACGGGGTAGGGCTTCTCTACAAGGTCCTGCGAACTGCTTTTGTTAGCAGGTGCCTCATCATAAACCGCGTTCTGCCAGACTACGCCGATTGCCCCGATGAGAACTATGAATATGACGATGAAGTCCGGGCGGTACGCCCATAGTTTTTCATGCCCGGTCTTTGCTTGCCCCGTAAAAATTTTTTTATAGATCAACGGGCTGAATAGAGCCAGCACTAAACCGAGTATGGAAATGAACAATAAAAACAATAAGAATTTTTCCACGGCCTAGATTATCTCATTGACGGCTGAATCTATCAACAAGAAATCCCACAAGCTTGTCCGTCAGGCATTGCATTATATTTACTTTTGTTGTATAGTACGTAAGTAAGCAGAGATAAAAAGTGACAGATATTCCTAACCCTATATTGCCTATACGGATACCGAGTTTTGAAGCGCTTGAAGCGCGTGTTTCGCCGAGCGAGCTGGACATATTTGTAAAACCCATCCCCAGGGGCTCCGTTTCGGTTATCGGTGATTATGTCCGCAACAGCGATGAGCTCCCGCCCCAGGACAGCCCTTTATCAGACCTTAGAACAAGAGTGGATGCATTTCGAGAACAAATCCCCCGGCGTGATACTGATGAGCGGCTAAGTGATGAGGCTCGGAGATTATTGCTTGCAACAAAGATACAGCTTAACCTGATAGGTTATATAAACAGAGGACACCAGAACCTGATTGCCGTGGGTTATTCGCCTGATGAAATTCCCGGCACCTTGAAGGATTTTATAACGGAGCAGGATGCCAAGGCAGCGAAAGCTTATGAGGATCCACCCGTGGGAGGTGGCCATCTTAGGGCGAACGACGGTACCGTGATAAGTTTGGATATGGTTTTCAAAGGCCAAGAGGCCGGCTCCGAGACAAAAAGCAGGAATGCATTGCTCAGGGAAAGGCTGGAGTTCGAATGGATGTCATCGCTCGCCATAGTAGCTGCATTGGAACAGGGGTTTAAACAAGAAGCGGCCTGATCAAGATATCTTAAGCAATAATTTTTTGTCGGTCCCGATCTCTTTTGACAGATGGTGAAGGTGCACACGCAAGGCACCTGCCAGCGATGCGTTGCTGACGGAAATGACAATGTTATTATTGACAATCTTGACCCGTGGTTCTTCGTCGAATTTAGCTTTGACGAAATCTTTGATTTGCTGGATCTCATCCGGTTGCTGGAAATCTTTTTCCTTGAGCACATCTTTTATCGAATCCATATTTATATTCTACAGCTTTGATGCCTGGCTGGGTGTAAAAACTGTAGAATATAAATATGCCTGAGTTACCGGAAGTCGAAATCGTAAGGACCGGCCTGGCCAAATTACTGCCGGGATTAGCAGTGGAGTCGGTCGAATTTGATTGGCCTAAATCCTTTCCGAATGCAAAAGTTGATACAGACAAGTTTTTAATGGGAGCTTATATTGTTCAAGTCCGGCGCCGCGGCAAAGTTTTGATAATCGATCTTTCGACCAAATACAGTCTGGTTATTCATTTGAAGATGACAGGACAGTTGGTATTCCGTGCCGAAGCCGCAGTGTTCGGCGCTGGCCATCCGTCGGATTCGCTGATCGGAAAGCTCCCGGATAAATCCACCAGGGTTATTATCGGTTTGGGCAAGGCCAAGTTGTTTTTTAATGATCAAAGGAAATTCGGCTGGGTGCGTTTGGTGCCGACTATCGAAATAGGTAATATCGATTTTTTCAAAAAACTCGGTCCGGAACCGTTGGCGGCCGATTTTACCGCGGGCGATTTTCGCCAGCGCATAAAAAGACGCCTAAATGGCCAGATAAAACCGGTGCTGATGGACCAGACGGTAGTGGCCGGTGTCGGTAACATCTATGCGGATGAAGCGCTTTGGGGCGCGAAGATTCATCCTGAAAAACGTATCAGGGACATAACCGATTCAAAAT
>DASUOG010000026.1:0-9973 GCA_036276755.1 Saccharimonadales bacterium (SeqCode)
TGATAGTTGTCGGCGCCACCGCATATCCGCGGATTTATGATTGGAAAAAACTGCGCAAGATAGCGGATGAAGTAGGAGCTTGGCTGCTGGCGGACATATCGCATATAGCCGGATTGGTCGTTGGCGGGGAACATCCTTCGCCCGTCGGTATAGCGGATGTTATCATGACCACCACTCATAAGACTTTGCGTGGTCCCCGCGGTGCGTTGATTCTCTGTAACGGCAAGCCGTCGACACCCTTGAAAAAGGCAGAACGGAGCCGCGAGAATCTGCCTACACTGATCGACCGGGCCATTATACCCGGCCTGCAGGGCGGGCCGCATAACCATCAGACCGCGGCAATCGCCGTCGCATTGGGCGAAGCATCCCAGCCGGCGTTTAAGACCTATGCCGCACAAATTGTGAAAAATGCAAAAAAGCTTGCATCCGAATTGTCGGACAAAGGGTATGATTTGGTAACCGGCGGCACGGACAATCATCTGCTACTGGTCGATTTGACTAATAAGAAGGTAACCGGCAAAGAAGCCGAAGACGCTTTAGGAAAGGCTGGAATCACGGTTAACAAAAATACGGTGCCGTTCGATCCGCGGCCGCCCTTCAGCCCCAGCGGTATCAGACTCGGCACCCCCGCATTGACCAGCCGCGGCCTCAAGGAAAACCATATGGCCCGGATCGCCCAGTGGATTGATGACGCCATTTCAAACCGCAACGATAACAGCTATTTGGAAGGGTTGAGAGAAAGCATCAAAAAGTTCGCTGCCGGCTTCCCATTACCCAGTGATAAATAAAAATTAAGCTAACTGTGTATAAATTTAAATTTTCTGCTTGTGTTTTTATTCTAATGGGTATATAACTTAAAAATAGAGATAACGGCCTAAATAAAAAACCTCGTTAATCTCAAACAAACAGGGAATACAAAATGGGTGATATTCAAACAAAACTACCAATTTTTAGGGGAGATATGTTTGAGCTTTCAGGCCGTCAGAACGACATAGAGAGAATGATCCCTCTGCATCATAATAGACTCCCCTTGCCGGAGGAGAGAGACCATAGCCTATGGGCCATCCGCGGCATATTGGCGGTCGGTTTCCCTGAAAAACGGCTTCTAGCGGCTAACATCGGTGACCTATTAGACGAGGAAGACGAAATAGAAGTCCACGGTAGTGATATAGCGGCTATGCTGGCCTCGGCGCGGTTCGGCCGGTTATCAGGACCCGGTATTCCGGATGTTGATGTAGTATTTGATACCCATGAAGTGGAAATAATGATACCCCAGGAAGCCTTGCAGCCTATGTATGCGGACGGGATGGCCCGGGCACAGGCAATGAATGATGCTTTGCGCCACAGAGCCGGCCAAGTCGGCGCCGCCGCGAACGGCAGTTCCGGTATCGAAATGCCTGTTCCAATGCCTGCGGCAGCCTAGATCAATTCCGGTTCCTGCTTCAGCGTAACGCCGAACTTTTGTTCGGCTCTTTTAATTATCGCGTCGCGAAAAGCCAACAGCGAAGCGGTATTCGGTGCTTTTTCATTGACGAAGACCAACGAATGTTTATCCCAGATGGCCATGCCGGTATTAGGCTCATGATAGCCCTTAAGCCCTAGCTGTTCCAGCATCCAGGCGGCGGATACTTTTGACATATTATCGCCGATGTCCCAGTGTGGAATCCCCGGGAATTTTGCTACCAAGTCCTCCAATTGGTCGTTATCGATTATCGGGTTGGCGAAGAACGACCCGCAGTTCGCCACCTTGGCCGGATCCGGTAACTTACTGTTTCTTATCTCAATCACTGCCTTACGGATAACCTCGGGCGTGTAAGTTGTGATTTTATGCTCGCTTAGATAAGCCTGCAGGGACCTATAAAACGGTGGCATCGGAGGTACTTTGTTCAATACCAGGGTTATAGAAGTTATCATAAATCTACCTCTGTCGACGCCGTTGAAACGGCTTCTGCGATAAGAGAAACCGCACTCTGTCTTAGGTATCACCACCTTTTTTTTCTCGAGCGTATCATAAGCTTGCACGCATACCAGTACATCGGCGATTTCTCTGCCATAGGCTCCGACATTCTGCACAGGAGTAGCTCCGGTCGTCCCCGGGATCAAGGACAACTGCTCTACGCCGGACAATCCGGCCTTAACTATTTTTTCTACCGCTTTATCCCAGTTTTCCCCGGCGCCTATATTCGCAAAAGTCTGAAACTCCCGGTCTTGTAATTCGAATCCGCCGATTTTATTAACCAAAACCAAACCGTCGAACCCCTGATCGGTCCAAACGATGTTACTTCCGTCGCCGATCATTATGACCTTGCATTTATTATCTTCGGCCCACTTCAACGCCGGCTCAATTTGCTCAGGAGAAGTTATATCCATCAGATACTTAGCCGGTCCACCCAGCCGCATCGTCGAATGCTTGCTCAGGGGGACGTTGGGCGTTGGTTGGATTAGTTCCATAATCCTTAAGTATAGCAATGATGAAGATATGGGTTGCATCGGGTAAAGGATAGGAGTAACATAAAAAACATGGCGAAAAGCAATAGTGAGCCTTACGAAGCTCTCGGCGCAAAAATAAAACACATCAGAAAACAATGGCGACAGAGTTTAAGCGAAGTTTCCGGTACTCTGGAAATTGACGAGGCTATTTTACGGGAGATAGAGTCAGGCAAGACCTTGCCGACTGAAGAGGTACTTAACATGTTAATTAATCATTTTCTGCTTACCGATGAGCAGGCCGAAGAGCTAAAACAGCTGGCTATACTGCAAAAAGAACAGGTTCCCGAATCCCTACTTAGCGGTCTGGAAGATATGATAATGAAGCAAATAGTCATGTACCTACCGGTTGATAACAAGATCGTCTACACCGACAGTATGAATGCTACGGTCAACAAACATGGAGTTACGTTGCAGTTCATGCAGCAGTCCGCGGCCAACAACCAGCCGATTCCGGTTAGCCAGGTAGGCATGAGCCATGAACACGCCGAAAAGGTAGTGGAAGTCCTGACAAAGACGCTCAAGGAATACAGCCGCAATAATAAGACCAAACTGCTTCCGGAAAAGTCTGCCGATTAATTTAAATTGCCGGTTTGTGATTTATTTATATTAGTTTCTTTTTGTTTGTAATATTCTTCTACAACTTCGGCGGCTTTTATGTTCCTGCCGGCCACATAGGCTCCGCCAAGTCCTCCCACTACAGCCTCGACAGCATAATCGCTGTGGGAGGGGTTTCCAGGTTGCTTGTAATTTTCAAAAGGATTTAAAAATCGTTTCAAGTTCAATAAGAAAGTTATGATACTGAGAACAAAGAGTACTTTCATCATGTACAGATAAAATATTTTGTTTAGTTTACGATAACTTGGTTTAGGCAGGGGGAGGTTGGATCTATTGACTATATATAACCAAATAAAAAAAGCATCAAAAACAGCAATAAAAATCAATACTGGAACTACATTTTTGATTTCACCTTGGAACATCATATAACAAAAAAGCGCAGTTACCACCAAGGGAGCAGCAATGGACCATTTTTTTCTTTTTTCTATAATCTTTTCTACTTTTGACTCATTCATAGCCATAGCCATTTTATAGGCTAAAGACAGCGGATAGCAAGCTAGATGCAAATCTTCAAATGCTAAGTTTTTTAAAAACAAGGTATAATTTATATCCGTTGATTAGTTTTTAGTGGCCGGCGCGTGGAAATCTGCGATGTTGTATTATGAAGACGGTTCCCCCCATAGCTACATAAAAGTCCCCCGGACCTTTATGCCCGAGTAGCTCAGCGGATTAGAGCACTGGTCTTCGGAACCAGGTGTCGGGGGTTCGAATCCCTCCTCGGGTACCACGTCAGAATTCTTTCCGACCAAACATCAAAAACGCGCAATCAAGTGGCGCGTTTTTTGTTTAGTCTCGCATGATCCTTCCTTTTCCCCAAAAAGTATTCCTCACTTTTTGGGGACCATAAATTTCAGTACTAGGTGGTCGTCGAATCCCTCCTCGGGTACCATCTTCCATGGCTTTTGTGCTTGTTTGATGTATTATGTATTCAACAATAAACATAAGCAGGTAAATTAATTTATGGAAAACCAAGTTATTACTCCTACGCAAAACGATAATCAGAATCAGGCGCCCCAGCCTAATCTGCCGGGTCCTGACCCACAGCCTTCACTCGGCCCGACCCCAATAAAGCCCGACCCCGTACCGCCGACGAATTGGGGAGCTAATGAACCACGTTCTGGCGGCGCTTTCGGACGGCTCTCGCTATTATTGAGTTCATCGGCTGTCGGCATATTCATCCTGCTGATTTTCGTTACCGGTTTGGTGGATTCCCTAAGCAAAGCGTACATATGGTTCTTTATAATCTTGGCTCTCGGTGTAACCGGATTGGTGCTCGGTCTGCTCTCGGAAAAAGGAAAAGATCGTATCAATCTAGGAGGCCTGGTCGGCATAATCCTCTCCGTTATAGTGTGCGTCAATTGTCTGACCATCGGATCTTTTTATATCAAGACGCAGATTGAATTGAATAAGTTCAAAGCTGATTTTGAGAACACGGATTTTTCTAACGACCTTGAGTTCAATTACAGCACTCCATAAATACACACAAGCCCGGTTGAGCCGGTAGGCTGATGCTATACTGGCTGGGTGAACAGGAACCTTTTTGCTTACGGAGCTTTGATGTTTCCGGACATTGTCTTTGCCCTGACCGGTAAACGGTTCAAAACCGAAGCGGCCTTGCTGCAAGGATATACGGTAAAAAAGGTCAAAGACGAGGTGTACCCCGGACTTATAAAGTCGCGAGGCGATACGACCCAGGGGGTAATCATTTATGGCGTTGACGAAGCGCCTTATCAAATCATTGCAACATGGGAGACCGCTCAGTATCTGTCAGTAAAAGAAAGAGTCATAGTCGATGGCCAGCCGCTGGAAGCGTATCTATTCGTATATGCAGATCCAAATAGACTGGATGGTCGCTGGGATAAGGCTAGATTCCAGAAGGCAGACCTCGCGCGATACGTACGAGAAGAAATCCCTGCATTCTTAAGGAATCTGCAGTGAGAACATTTGCCGAAGTGAACCGGGCGGTTAAAAGAACTATTACAACTCCACAGGGTAGCTCAAGCAATTACAGCCTGGAACGGATTAAAATATTATTATCTGAGCTCGGTAATCCGCAGGAGAAGTTCAAAGCGGTCCATATCGCCGGTACTAGCGGCAAGACCTCTACTGCTTACTTTATCGCCGGTATCTTGCATACGGTAGGCTACCGAGTGGGCTTAAGCGTCTCACCGCACATAAATGAGATAAATGAAAGGGTGCAGATAGGCACACAGCCGCTCGATGAGAAGTCATTTTGCAAGGAGATGACAGAGTTTCTAAAGTTACTTAACACGTTAAGCGTCAAACCGACTTACTTTGAACTGTTTGTCACGTTCGCTTATTGGTATTTTGCTAAAAAAAAGATGGACTACGTGGTAGTAGAAGTTGGCTTGGGTGGCTTGCTGGACGGTACCAATGTCATAAAGCGTCCTGATAAGATTTGCGTGATTACCGATATCGGTTTAGACCATACGCACATTCTCGGTGATACGCTGGCTAAAATCGCCAAACAAAAAGCCGGTATTATCCAACCCGGAAACCGTGTCTTCATGCTTGTCCAAAATAAACTTGCTGAACGAGTTGTTAAGGAAACAGTCCAAAGGAAAAAGGCCGAGCTGAATATATTGGACGAACCGTCGAACGGGCTTGCTGAAGAACTGCCGGGCTTTTTAAAACGCAACTGGACACTTGCCAGATACGTATCTGAATATATATTAGACAGGGACAGCCATAGGGGCTTGAGCGATAACCAGTGGCGTAATACAACACGCATTACAATACCGGGCCGCCTGGAGGAGATTGCATACCAGGATAAAATATTGGTTTTAGATGGTGCTCATAACGCGCAAAAAATGCAGAGTTTCATCCAGAGTTTTCAGGCCAGATACCCCAAGGCGACCGTAGCAGTATTGCTGGCGATAGCTGACAGCAAAGGAGTGCACCTGCCTGATATTGCCCGCGCGATCCGCACAGTATCAAACTCGATAATCATCACCACTTTTGAAAGATTGCAGGACGCGCCGAAAAAATCCATTCGACCGGAAGACGTAGCCGGGCATTTGGCTGGAGACAACGTGGTTATAGAGACCGATTTAAACAAGGCTTTCAAGCTTCTTTTACGTAAACAGGAAGATATACTATTAGTTACGGGCTCCTTGTATCTTGTGGGTGCGGTCAGGGGTTTATTGAAGGATGAGGCATGAAGAAAATAATAGTAATCATAGATAAGAAACGAGGTATAGCCAAAAACGGCAAGATGCCATGGTATCTGCCTACGGACTTCAAAAATTTTAAACAAAAGACCAGTACCGGCAGTAAAATAGTGCTGATGACCGGCAAAACCTTCCGCTCGATGAAACGTCCTTTAAGCGGCCGCCACAATGTAATCTGGACGAAAGATAAATCAATCGCCGGCGAAGGCGTGCAGGCGATAAGCGACTTGGACGGATTTTTGCAAAGAACAGGCGACGTCTGGATTATCGGTGGTACCGCGTTGTTTGAGAAAACTTTGGACTTAGCCGATGAACTTTATGTTACCCGGATAGACCATGATTTCGATTGCGACAGGTTTTTTCCTCCTTTTGAAAACAAGTTCGACATGGAAAGCACCAGTGGCGAGATAACTGAGAACGGCCTGAATTTTCATTTCGAAAAGTGGGTCAAGAAACGCTGATTATCTCTTTTTCGGTGATTACTGTATGCATTTTCTTGTCATGCGGTTCGTCGGGCACCTTATCAATCTCACTCATCGCGTATGACAAGCCGATTACGTTTTTTGAGCGGTGCTTTGCTAAGAATCTGTCATAGTACCCGGCACCGTAGCCAAGCCTGTAACCTCTTCTATCGAACCCTATGGTCGGAATAATTATCACATCGAACTGAACGCCGCTGGTCAGAGTTTTGGTTATCGGTTCCGGTATGCCCAAACGGTTTTCTCTGACCTCTGCATAACTGTCAAGCTTTGCGAAACCGTCAAGTTTTGGCAGATAAATCATGACGTTTGGAAAATTATCCCGCAGGTGCTTTATAAACGGCCAGGTATTTAACTCATTATTGGCTGTTATCGGTATGTAGATATGTATGTTTCGGACTTTCGCCCAGTCGAGAAAACCGATCAGTTTTTTTATAGCTGCTTCCGACATTTTGTCGACTTCGTCCTTACCTAGACGCATTTTTCTACTCAGCAGTGATGCCCGTAGTGCTCGTTTGTCTTCCGAAGTGGTCATATAATCATTCTATCACCCCGTTGCAATAACAGAGGTAATTTGATAATATTATCTGGTATTTTGGTTTTAGGCTCATGCGACCAAGGATTCTTGGCTGGCGTACAATAGTCTATACTGTTTTATCACGGACGACACTTCGCTCGTTGCTACATAAATGTCCCCCGGACATTTATGGGCCATTAGCTCAGCTGGTTAGAGCACCTGCCTCTTAAGCAGGGTGTCCTGGGTTCGAGTCCCAGATGGCCCTCCAGTCTAGACCCTAGCAGGACTGCAGCAACTGAAACTCCCATTCGGGAGTTTTTTGCTATACTTCGCCTATGAGTCAAAAAGGAAAAAACACCTTCATTATTATTGGCATTGTAGTGTTAAGCATTCCAGTTTATGTTTTTCTGTCAAATCAATTGCAAAAAAGAGACAATACCAGGAAAGAGGTAATAATTAATCAACAACTGGATTCGCTATCTACCTATGCCAGTAAGTATCTAGGTTCAAATTTTGAAGTTGATAATACGGAACGTGAGCTTACATGTTGGCGAGCAGAACAAGGACCGTTTGACGATGGTAATAAGTGGTGCGGAGCTAAGGTTAAAGTAAGCACATCTTTAAACGACAACAATAAACAACAAGTGCATGAATCTTATAAATCCATTTATAACGACTTAATTGCGAATAAATGGGTACAGTATTGGTCTTACCCGCAAAATATTACGCCAAATGACAATCCACCCGTTTATTATGTAGACATAACTTATAGAGAAGGCGTCGTATGTAACAGCAGAATTAGTAATTCTGACGAAAGGAAAGCATCGCAAATGGCTACGACATTGTCAGCTACTATGGATTGCAGCTGGAGGGCAGGAAGCTAGATAATATTCATTATTCTTTAGTTTAGTTGCAATAGTTTGCACCTTACTCCTCCAAGTTTTGAGCCTCACGTAAGTGGGGCTTTAAAATTGGAGAACTACTTGTGCTTCGAACCCCGGTGTTCTGGGTGAGGATGGCAATCCGCAAGGAAACTTTCTCTTGAAAACTATATTTTCAAAGACGAAGTTTCGGGCCTGCGGAACGTAGGCGAGTCCCAGATGCCCAACCAACAATAATTTATATAAAGGCAATGTTTGCAAATTTAGTATATAATTTATATCTACAACTAAACATGTGTGAGCTTTATGGGTGATGAGATACTACTTATATACAAACGTTTACTCCTTGTCGGCGTATTGATAATCGTCAGCCTTTTTATATTATCTTTTATATTTTCTGCACTAAAAACCGATAGTTATCGGGTCCGGGCCGCGACTCCCGCCAGTGAAAACAAAGGCATGTCTGACAGTCCGAATGTTATCACCAGCGGTATGGCTACTCTGGCCGGTAAGGTGAATCGGATCACGGGTTCGGTTACGCGTAGCATTAATGACGGGATCACATCAGTCGGCTCAGCGGTAACCGGTAGCGGTAAATTTATCGTCCGTAGCGTAGGCAGCGGCCTTTCATCAGCGGGCGATGTGGTTAGTAAAGGCGCCACATTGGTTTCTGATATCCCAGATAATATTGCAGGCTCCATAGAATCTGTTTCGGACAAAGATGTGGTAAGTGCTGTCATAAGGCCTGATGGTGATGCCGAAGTACCGATCATCGATCCTAATTCACCCGAGCTACGTGCGGCTCTTGCTTCCTTGCCTCCAGCACGTGAGGCTAGGGCACATTCTGCCCGAGGACAGAATGATTCGGGGCCTGTTTGGCCCATGCATGGCAAAGTTACCACGGAATTCGGCGTATATCACCAGCCGTACCAAGCGACTCATACGGGACTGGATATCAGTGACGGAAAGCCAGCCGGTAGTACGCCGGTCAAGCCTTTTAGGCCGGGTAAGGTCATAGAGGTAATTCATTCATATCAGGGACTGGGCCACCATGTAATTGTTGATCATGGCAATGGAGTAACTTCAGTGTATGCTCATCTGAGTTCGATTTCTGTAAACGTCGGCCAAGAGGTGACTCTTGCTACGGTGATTGGGGTGGTAGGAAGCACCGGTGTTTCTACCGGCCCGCATTTGCATTTTGAAATCAGGGTCAACGGCCAGGCGGCGGATCCCAGACAATTCATCAGCGACCATCTTTAATCAGTTTTATGGTTCGTTAATAAAAATATTAACTTTAGGGAATATCAGACTGATGCCAACACTTCTTCCTGATCTATACCGAACAGCTGATAGTTGATTTCAGCAAGGACAGGATTATTTATGATACGTTTGTATCGTTCGGCCAAACCGGGATCCAAATTTTCCCATCGTCTGAGTACATTCATGGTACGGCCGTTGCCGTTCATGTTCAATTGATTGAAAGAACTACCCGGACCGTAATGCGGGACCGTATCTAAGGTCGCCTCGCTATTAGGAAGTCCGTACCGCGCGGCGAGCTCAACCCGGTAATCCGGTTCGCTGAACCATCGATTGTAGTTAATACAAACCAGACTGGAGGACTCGGTGTCGTCATCCATTAGCAAGTGTGCATATCGGAGCCAGCGTTCTTCTACCTCAGACCAGTTAAGGCCGAAGATGCGGCCTGTTTTATATTTGGTAACTTCATCGTATTTCGCCTGGTAGGTAAGCCGGCTTGCAGCCATATTGAACCAGTCCCTGACGACCAGAGTGTCCCTGACG
>DASUOG010000027.1:0-8286 GCA_036276755.1 Saccharimonadales bacterium (SeqCode)
TATTCCTATGAGGGCTGATTTACTTTTTGACGGTGGGCGATAATCATGATTTTGTCCTTCGCCGGCCGATTCAGACGCTATCGCGCCGGATTCCGGCGGCAGTTCTTTTCCTGCCGGCTGGTCCGCTTCCGGAAGATAGCCTTCATTAACGCCTAACCTTGCCTGTAATTCTTGCTCTGTTTCCATAACGATAATACTTACCTAATACAGCATGGCGCTTTTGGGGAGGGTGGAGCCTTGGAGAATCTTAACTACCTCTTCGGCTTCGACGGTTTCCTTTTCGAGCAATACTATCTTAAGTTTTTCCAGCTTATCCTTGTTGGCCTTGATTACTTCCCGGGCCCGGCGGGCAGCTTCGCTTATCAAGTTTTCTACTTCGTCGTCGATCAGTTTTGCTGTTTCGTCCGAATACTGCCGCTCATGAACCATACGTTCGAGCATTATGCCTTCTTCGACATGGAATACCTGGTCCCGCAGCTTCTTGCCCATTCCTTGGTTCACCACCATATCCCGGGCAAGCTCCGCCGCTTTTTGCAAGTCGTTGCCGGCCCCGGTGGTAACCCTGTCCGGCCCATACACTACTTCTTCCGCTATCCGGCCGCCGAGCATTCTGGCCAGTACGTCCTTGAACTCCAGTATGCTGTGATAGCTCTTGTCTTCAGGCGGAATGAACCAGGTTACTCCCCCGGTCTGGCCGCGTGAAATAATCGTTACCTTGTGCACCATGTCGCTGTCCGGCAAAACGTGGCCGACGATAGCATGCCCGGCTTCATGATAAGCCGTCAGCTCCTTTTCCTTTTCGCTCATAATCTTGCTCTTGCGCTGAGGGCCGATAGCTACTTTTTCAAAAGCCTCGGTAACGATATCGTCGCTTATCGTCTTGCGGTTTTTGCGGGCCGCCAGTATTGCCGCTTCGTTGGCAATGTTTGCCAGGTCGGCGCCGGAAGTACCGGCCGTCTTGCCGGCCAGCGTATCCAAATCAACGCTTTTTTCCAGCGGCTTCTTATCGAAATGCTTACGTAAGATAGATTCCCGGTCCTTCCTATCCGGCAAACTGATGTTCACCCGCCGGTCGAACCTTCCCGGCCTTAGCAGCGCCGGATCCAGCACGTCAGCTCGGTTGGTTGCCGCCAGAACAATAACATTCTGGCCTTGCTCGAATCCGTCCATTTCTACCAATATCTGATTCAATGTCTGTTCACGTTCATCATGGCCGCCGCCCATACCGCTGCCGCGGCGCCGGCCGACGGCATCTATTTCATCGACGAAGATTATGCATGGGGCGTTTTTCTTAGCCTTGGAAAAGAGGTCCCGCACCCGGCTGGCACCGACACCTACGAACATCTCAACGAATTCCGACCCGCTTATAGAGAAGAATGGCGCGTTGGCTTCGCCGGCCACGGCGCGGGCAAACATCGTCTTACCGGTTCCCGGCGGTCCGACCAGCAGCACCCCCTTGGGGATCCGAGCACCTACGTTCTCAAATTTCTTTGGAAACTTCAGGAACTCTACTATCTCCTCCAGGTCTTCTTTGGCCTCTAAGCTGCCGGCAATGTCCTTGAAGGTTACTTTTTCTTTTTCATTGCCATATAACCTAGCGCGGCTCTTACCGAAACTCAGTGCCTGATTGCCCTGTCCTTGAGCGCTTCTTAACATATAAAAAAGCAATAGGCCGATCAAAAAGATCGGGAGCAACGCAAGTCCCAGCTGCTGCCAAAAAGCACCGGTGTTCGACTCCGGTTTGTTATCGACCACCACGGGAGCATCTTGTTTCAAGCCCTGCTCATATATGCTCGCGCCGGCTTCCTTACGGGATTTTTGGGTCGGCTGGTCCTGGTTTTGCGGAGTTATCTTCAGCTCATTGCCGGAAATCTCAATCTTTTTAATCTCGCCCTTATTCGCCTGCTGAACTACATCGGAAAATGCGACTTCTTTAAGTTCGCTCGGTTGATTCGAGGAAACGTAAATGATCAGACCAAAAAGCAACAATAGGGCGACAAACCCGGCATTTTTAAAATTCCGGTTCGGTTTTTTCGGACCTCTGCCCCCCACTTTGAACGGTTTATTATTCATTTGCAGAATTTATTATACAGACCTCGTAGTATTCATGCGAATGAGCTTGGACGAAACCGTGAAATACCGACCGCGGCTGGCTTGGATGATTTTGTTCTCCCGGACCGTTTTTAGTTTGACCACCAACCTATCTAGCGTTTCTTTATCGAAGGATATTTTTTCCTTTCTTAGCCATCCGGCGACAACTTCGCGGGCCAGATTATGCTCAAGGGAATTAAACAAGCTTCGCGGCATTTTGTCCTGTCTGAAAAACAAATCGTTTATCAGGCCATCTATCTCTTTATTCCTGGATTGCGCTTCTCCGTAAATCCTAAGCAAGGCTTTTTTTTGAGCTTCCGTCAGATGCTTCAACACGTTATGGCGCACGTAGTTTCTCAAATATGTCTGGTCTTCGTTCGTTTCATCTTCACGCCAAGCCAGGCCATGTGCATGCGCATAGCCTATGATATCTGTTTTTGAAAACTTGAGTAGCGGTCTGGCCAACCCCGGACGGCTGGCCAGAGAGGACAGCCCTTTGCGACCGGTGCCCCGAAGTACGTTAATCACCATGGTCTCGAGGATGTCATCCGCGTGATGCGCGGTCACGATTGCATCCGCATCCGTTTTATCCTTAATTCTATTTAAAAATTCATAGCGCTTGCGTCTTGCCAGTGCCTCGCTTGAGTTCGGGCCCAGCTTGCCGTCTTCGTAATAAAATTCCAATCCGTAATCTTTCGCTATCTGTTGAACAAATTCTCTGTCACCGACGGAATCCGGCCTTATGCCGTGGTCATAATGAGCAACAACGAGATTTTGTTTTGCATCTTTAAGATAGCGGTTGAGCAAATCAAGCAAAACTACGGAATCCACTCCGCCGCTGATAGCGGCTACGTATTTTCCCGGTGTAACCTTTAGTTTCATATCATAAATTATATATTCTTTGCTTTTTTCATGTCTTTTTATTGCGAAATAATCCGCTGGCGCTTACGGATGCTACAATTTTTGCCTGGCCTCGCTTTTTTAATGTTGAGGTTATCAATTAAAAAGAGGATAATTAAATTGGAAACAAGAAAGGAAAGTTTGACTATGACACAGGGCGAAGATTACACACCTACGGTCTTATTGCCGGAGGCTGACGATCCCACCGTAGCGGAGGTGCAGCAGGACCCACAATTGCATGAATTCGAACAAGAACTGGGCGCCAAAATTCAATTCGGCAAGGAAGGCGAGCCCATGACCCTGGAAGACGCCGCCGAACAGCTAAATAAAGGCGGCAAGGAAGGCGGGGTGGATATAGTAATCGCCGGTGCTGCTCACGGAAGCCCTGACGTAATCAGAACTGCCATCCGCCACGTCAACAGAAAGTCGGAAAATCCTGAGGACCACCAAAGATTCGTCCATTCATTCTTCATCATGGAAAGGGATGGTGAAGATCCGCTATTTTTCGCAGACTGTGCGGTTAACGAAGCACCGGACCGCAACCAGCTCGTGCATATAGCCGAAGATACGGCAGAAAGTGTAAGACAGCTAGGCCATGAACCAGTAGTTGCGTTCCTGTCTCTCTCGACATTCGGCAGCGCGGATGCCAGCAAGCTTATGGGCGTTCAGCAAACGAGAGAAGCATACAAAAAATTTAAAGAAAGAAACCCCGATACCCCGGCTTACGGTGAAATCCAGGTGGATGCCGCATTGGATCACGACGTATTCGTCAAAAAAGCCAAGCAGGCTGGCATCGAGCTTGCGAACGGTCAGATGCCTAATGTATTCATTTTCCCGGACGGCGCCAGTGGAAATATCGGTTATAAATTGGTAGAGCAATTGGCCGGTCATGTAGCCGTCGGTCCGATGCTTAATGGTATTGCCAAAGATTGGCACGATCTTTCGCGCGGCGTAAAGAAAGACGGCCTGATGCGAAGCATATATTACGCCGTCCAGCTTTATGAGGCACGCCAGCAAGCAAAGGAAGCGGAACAGCAAAAACAAGCAGCTTAATCGAGCCTATGAACAAGGATTTGGAAAGACGCGTCGCGGCCATCGAAGCCCGTAACAAGCGGGTCGGGCTGGATAAAGCTTGGGAAACCAGCTTCCTCAGGCGCATTCTCATAGTCAGCTTGACATATATAATCATGGCGGTGTTTATGGTGGCTGCCGATATTGAGCGGCCGTTTATCAATGCCTTGATCCCGGCGTCTGGCTTCGGTTTGTCCACACTTACCGTCTCCTTTGTTAAAAATTGGTGGGTAAATCGGCAATGATTGACCGTCCGTCCGTCGGTATCGGCGTGCTCATCAACAAAGACGGTAAGTTTTTATTCGGCAGACGAATCGGCAAACACGGTCATGGGACATGGTCGGTCCCCGGCGGCTTTTTGGAACATGGCGAAGAATTTGAAGAATGCGCTAAACGCGAAGTTTTGGAAGAAACAAACATAAAGATCAAAAACATAAGGCTATTAACAGTGGTTAATAATATATTTCATGATGAAAATAGCCATAGTATAACCATATTTATGTTTAGCGATTGGCTAAGCAGCGAACCCAAAGTAACCGAGCCTGACAAGTTTATAAATATTGATTGGTACGACCTAAAATCTCTGCCAAAACCTTTATTCCTGCCCATCATACAACTCAAAAAAGCCAAGCCGGAACTCTTTTCTTAAACACTGACGAGGCTTATGCTTGCAATAATTGTTAAAACGTTTTATATTCTGTGGAATATAGTTCGCTTCAATAAGGAAGCTATGTACGGAATCTTCCGTCAGAAAGGTTAAATACAATGTTAGTACCAGATCCGGAAGCCCCTCGCTGGATTCAGACCGGCGAAGTGATGTGCACGGATGTTACTTCCGCGGAGGAAGCCCAGTGGCTGCGTGCGCAAGTCGCATCGGAGGAAGCCAGATTAAGACGTTTTTTGGAACATAACCATTCTTCATTGATGCTTACAGGCATAGCCGCTAAGGTCATGGTCATGGATGAGCACGCTTATAAAGAAGGAGCAAGGGGTGCTGCCGAAGATATAGCAGAAACATATGGCATCAGCCTAGAAGTGGCAATGCAAAAAGTAGCGGAAAACGGCGGCGGTCCACAGAAAGTGGATGAAACCACCCAATTCCGTGTAGCCGAAAACGTACTGGAAGATGAGCCGCGCGACCCCGATCTGGAAACGGACTCGTTATATGTAGTTGTATACAACGGGCCGATCCCCGAAGAAGAGCACAGCGTAATCGAGATAGGCAGTCGTATCAGAGGTATAGACGGTGAGCCGGATGCTATTGATGTTTCAGTCTCCGGTGTCCCGGGTGATATGTATTTAACCGAGCGGGAAGTAGCTACGGTAGGTTCGCTTGTCGATTTGATAAAAAGTGATTACGAAAGCGGGAATCTACCCCACCTTGGCGACAGCGGTTACTATGATACTTTGGTCGTCGAAGGTTTTGCAGCACCTTTAGAAGATTTGCCTAAAGCCGCGTAATTTCTAGTAACTACTAGCAAGATATGCTATAGTTTACCCCTGTCATATGCCTGAGCTGTACAGTTTTTGCGCTTGAGATAGTTTCGACGCGCAGCTGAGGAATGGAGTGAGTCGTACTTGATGTACGGCGAATGAATACCGGAAGTTGCAAGTCGAAAATAGCCAAGAATGCTGGCAGTGTTTCCGGCCTAGCCGGAAAGCAGGGCAACATGGCGCAATAACTGTACGGCAGGGTAGCTCAGTTGGTTAGAGCGCAGGACTCATAAGCCTGAGGTCGCGAGTTCAAATCTCGCCCCTGCTACCACATTAGGATGAGAGGAGTTAGCAATTTTGCTAGCTCTTTTTAATTGCTGAAATGCCTCGCTTGGAATAGCTTCTGTGAACGCTTTTTGATTGAAATCGTAAACCACACCCTGCGGAAATACCGTGTCCTGTATACGTTTCCTAAGCTCTAGGCTGGCTACGTTCCAGAACAGTCCGGGGTCAGTCATAAATAACAAAGCACCATCAATTATCTGCTCTTTGTCTTCTACATATTTTTCAGTATCTATACGGTTTAATATCACATTGTTTAGTTTTTCCTGATTCTCACGAATCTTTTCGTCTTTTTCGCTAGCAGTTAGTTCACCGTCAAGATACATATCAAGTATCCTAGATTTCTTAGTTTTGAGTGCAGACACTTCTTCTTCAAGCTGCGTAGCTGCTGCTAGTGCCGATTTAAACTCATTGTTCCATTGCCTAAGTACAACTTCTTTGAATAGCCTCTCAGAGCCATCCTTGGGCCGTATTGAGTTGAGCAACTCAATAAAGTCGTTATGTATCACCTCACGCAGATAACTGACTTGAAGACCATCAATAGCTCTACATTGTGTACAGGTATATCTAGGGCTTGGTCCTGAACCTCCTTTAGTTGGCGAGCCAGTGAGTTGCTTGCCGCAGGTATGCCGAATAAACCCACCTCTAAGTGGCCACTTTTCCTTTGCCTGTACACTGTGGTTTTTCATAGTACCACTTAGAATAGCTTGGTTCTTGAAGTAGGTTGACTCGTCAATAATGGCTTTATGTACGCCTTTGATAAGGTCGCCATTGGTATATTTTGAACAGACGAAACCCATATAGAGCGGATTGGCTAGTATGTTCTTGATTGCTTGCCAGTTCTTCTTGCCACCTTTTTTATTGCGAATACCTAATTTATACGCAATCTCAGTCATCTGCTTAACCGAGTATGCTCCTGTATTGAACTTGTCTAACAGCTTTTTAGCTGTCTCTGCATTTTCATCAGGTTCAATACTTGATATGCCTTTTTCGGTACGGCACTTTCTGTAGCCATATGGTGCGTCGTGAGGCCATCCACCTTGCTGGGTGCGAGCTTTCATCCCGCCGGTTGTTCGTATCAGCCGTATCTCATTATCAAACTGAGCAAAACCAGATAGTACCGTTTCCATTAGGTTGCCCATAGGGTCATCACTGATCGGTTCGGTAACTGAAACCAGCTTCACCCCAAACTTTAATAGCTGAGCTTTAATGATGTGGTGGTACTCGCTTTTACGAGCTAACCTATCGACTTTCCAAACAATGCAAGTGCTTACTTCACCTTTATGTTTTGAGCAGAAGTCAATCATTGCAGCTAACTTGGGGCGGTCAATAAGTTTGGCTGACACGCCCTCTTCTCTAAAGATGTTTTCGTCAGGCAAGTCCAAATTGTTTCGCTCGGCGAATTCCTGACAAGCCTTTACTTGACTATCGAGGCTAGTACCTTGTACTTGGTCGTCGGTGGATACTCTGACATACGCTACTGCTTGCATAATATTTCTTCCTATTACATAGTATAGTTTCTAACTTATCCGTTCTCAATACTTCGGTACAGACTGAATAAATAGACCTACTATGTCTGTGAAGTTTTGAATAAGTTGTACGACTTGCTCATCAGTCATATCTTTTGCTTCTGAGCCAAGAAGTTTCCGAGCTTCTTTAACGGAAATAATGAGGCTGGGCTTGCCAAGTTTGACCTCGTCCATCGCCACCAATAAAAGAAAGCCAGCGGCTGATTATTTTAACCGCTGGCATTAACTTCTACTCCTCGTCTTCCTCAAGACGTTTTTGGATTGCTGTATGTTCTTCAAAGCTAACCATTGGCAAATGCTTGCCAAGATATAGCTCTCCGCTAAACCGATTGAAGCCAGCGTAGTAAGGGCTTGCTAAGATTGCTCTGAACTTGCTGATAGGCATTGGCTTGTTTGACTTTATCTTTGAGTTTAGCCACTTTAGCGTGTCCCTGAGGCTTCTTCCGTCCTTGAACTTACGCATAGCTTTTTCGAGTTTTTTGAAATTCTTTTTATCTGGGATGTGCAACCCACTGTCTGGTCCAGTTTTATAGCCAAAAACTGGCTGTGAAACTGAATAACCATTTTGTACCCTTGACTGCATACCTCGCCGGACTCGCTCTCTCCGAATATCGCTATCGTGTTGGGCAAATACAGCTGAAATTTGGTACGCAAAATCTGATACTAACGAGCCATTGGGGGTTACGGTCTCCACCCCTAATTTATCAAGAGTTACCTTGAGCATCATTAGCTCACTAAAGTTGCGTGATAATCTATCAACTGAATCTACTAGTAAATAACGTATGTCTTTATTCTTCTTACAGAATTCGACAATCTCGTCCAGGTGTTTCCTTGTTACTCTAGACGAACCTATGTCGCTCCACTCATTCACTATCTCAACACCAAGTTTATCTGCGGTCTTCCTAATTCTTTTCTGCTG
>DASUOG010000028.1:0-66451 GCA_036276755.1 Saccharimonadales bacterium (SeqCode)
GAAATCGTCACGGCTTTGCATTTGGATGCAGAATCGTTGTTCTTGAAGAGAAACGGAACGAGACGTATTTAGATATACGGCGAAGTGAGTATCGCAAACAAAACAGCGATTCTGAGGGCTCGTGGTGTAGCTTGGCCTAACACGCCTCCCTGTCACGGAGGAGATCGCCGGTTCAAATCCGGTCGGGCCCGCCATAAAAAGCTGTCATTTGTATGACAGTTTTTTTATAAGGGTTAATTAAGCGGGACGGCTTCGGTGCCAGCAGGACAAGTTGCATCTTCTGAAATATAAACGTAGCGCAATTTGCTTGCATCATCAGTAGTCTGACATGGTGTGCTGTAGACCACACCCGGGACGTCCGTAGAGTAATCGAACTGGAATACTCCTCCCGGTAAGCAGTTCGGTTTACCTTGGGTAACGTAAAAGGTGTTTGAGCTGGTTTCCTCGCAAACATGGATGTATTGGACAGGACGGCGCTCTGGCGGTTTACTCAATTCTTCCTTGTCAGGCAAAGCTTGGACAGTAGTTGACTTAGTGGTGGATGAAGATGGGGGCGACGAAAAAGAGCTGGGGCCACTAAAACTTATATCGTTCGATGCGGCCGGCGCATATTTCTTGTTATTGGAGCTATTGAGTATATGGTAAGCGGCAATAGTTGAGATAACCAGGACGCTTAAGATAACAATAAAAATCACACGCGGTTTCATATTCATTCCCTGGTTGTCTTCCGATGCAACTTATACCAGTAATAGCCGAATATGGATCCGGCTATGGATACGTTGACTAACGCCTTTAAGAAATCTGCGCCAGCCGAACTGCCCGTATCGGCGCTGTAGTTTGCCGAATAGCTATTTAGCACATCACCGGCGCTGGTATTGCTTAACAGGGTACCTATGTAGCCGCTTAGGATGATAAGCCCTACGATGAAGCTGGCGACCAGTGTAATCTGCATACCTCGCCGGCGGCTCGCATCGGTCAGGAGTGAAGGGTTTGATTTCTCCTTCGATTCCAGCCTTAGGAACAAAAAAGCAAAAATCGGAAAGCTGATTATCAATGCTGCTTCGGCATAAGGGTCAAACAAGCCGCTTATAAAGTTGCCGGAATGCTTGTATGCCAAGTCAATCACCGAATTAAGCAAACTGCCGAATGAAAACGCCGCGACACCGAGACTTATAAACATGATTATGTATTCCATACCGTAGGTACTGTAAACTTCAGCCACCGGCAGCGGGTGGTCCGGATCCACATTCCAGTTATTGCTTTTATCAGATGCAGGTGTTGCCCCATACGGCGGTTCCGGTCGTGTAAATTGAGCGGGTGCTTCCGTTTTTTGCGGCTCCGTATCTGCAACTGTACGCGGAACAGGTGAGCTTATTATCGTGCTGGGTTCCGGCAACTGAGTTGAATCAGCAGCAGCAGCCTCGTCATTAAACCGAGCAAAGTCTTTAGGCTCGTTATCATTCATAGGCAAATGATATGTTAATACGCTTAAGCTTGTCAATTTACAATGACTATTGTCCAGGGGCCGTGAATTATCCTTTACAGGACGAATTTCAGAGACTTCATACTACAATAAATGTATGGCCAGAGAAAAAGCACCGCGCAATGAGACGGCGGCCGAACGGGGCAGCCGGTTTTTCAGAAATCTGAACGCCGTCGGAGCAGTAGCGTTATTCGGAGTCGGTGTCGTCGTGCCCGCCGGAGCGGTAGCTTTCAATACCTTGGCAGCAATCAATGTGGCACAAGTCGGCGGATTCGAAGCCGCGCGAAGACATTTTAAAAAGAAACGACAGAAAAAATTAATATCGAAGTCAAAAAAGAGATAAAGCTTGGAATCGCATAAGCACTTTACGTCGCAATTTACTAAAAATACATCATAAAAGATATACGGAGTATAATTAGTTCGTGATTTTAGTCATCGACAACTACGATTCGTTCACTTATAACCTTGTCCAACAGATTGAAACCCTGGGACATACCTGCCAGGTTTTCGCCAACGATAAGATAGCCTTGGCCGATATTGCCGAAAGGCAGCCGGAAAAAATAGTAATATCGCCGGGCCCCGGCGGTCCTGCCCGTGCCGGAATTTCAAGCGATGTTATCAAGTATTTTTATAAATCGACGCCGATATTGGGAGTCTGTCTGGGGCATCAGTGCATCGGTATGAATTTCGGGTCTGAGCTGACCCACGCCAAACAAATAATGCACGGCAAGGTTTCCCGGATCCGCCATGAAGGCACAAAATTATTCAAAGGCTTACCTTCGCCCCTGAACGCCGCCAGGTACCACTCTCTGGCCCTCAAGGACGTGAGTGATCCGTTGCGTTTGACCGCCAGTGCCGACGACGGTACCCCCATGGCGCTTGAGCACCGCGATTATCCTCTATATGGCGTGCAGTTCCACCCCGAATCATTTTTGACACCATACGGCAACAAAATAATCGAAAACTTTCTAAATATCAGATGAAGACCAAGCCAGTAATCACAAAACATAGGTTGAGCGGTCTACTAACCAGACTTACTTCGGATGTCCGGGGTGTCTGTCTTTTAACAGGTTCTGCAGGAGGGTGGAAAAAGCGGCTGGCCTGGGACCCCTGCGATAGTCATTCCATCGACACCGGTAGCAGCTTAGACAACAGCGTTTTCGAATTCATCGGTAAGCACCAAGCCCTCAATAACCTGATAGTGGGATTCGTTAGTTATAACTTAGGCTACGGATTGCACGGCCTCAAACCGACCAAGCCCGATGTTTTAAATTTACCGAATATAGCGCTATACGCCTATGACAACTATTTGGAAGAAGTGGGCGGGAAAGTTTATGCAAAATATACACATGATGAGTTCTTGAAGTCTGTGGAAAATTTGAAAACCTACGCAGACGCTAAAATAACCAACTCCCCTGCCCCTGATTTCCGGCCACAATGGACACGCCGGCAGTATTATGAAGCCTTCAGCAAAATAAAACGGCACATTTTCGACGGAGATGTTTATCAGATTAACCTTACCCAAAAGTTGACGGCTGGGTATAACGGCGATTCCCGGACTTTATTCAGCAATCTGGCAGAAAACAATACCGCCAAAATGATGGCATATTTCGAGGGCGAAGACTTCGAGTTGATTAGTATGTCCCCTGAACGATTTATCCGGACGCGTGGCCAGGTCATTGAAACTTTCCCGATCAAAGGCACCCGGCGCCGGGGCAAGGACAAGGCCGCCGATAGACACAACAAGAAAGCTCTGCTGGCAGACGAAAAAGAAAAGGCGGAATTGAATATGATAACCGACTTACTGAGAAATGACCTGGGCAAAGTCTGCCGCGCCGGCAGCGTAAACGTCATAAAAAAACGTGCAGTCGAAGAACTGACTGCCGTGATGCACACTTTTTCCCTTATACGAGGTGAGCTGGGTAGGAACGTATCGCCGGCGGAAGCATTGTTTTCGATGTTCCCGGGCGGTTCTGTAACCGGTTGTCCGAAAAGAAAGGCAATGGAATTAATAGACGAACTGGAAAGCTCGAACCGGAGTGCTTATTGCGGGAGCATAGCCGTAATAGACGGTTCGGGCGACCTGGATTCCAGCATACTTATCAGGACCATCATCCAAAAAAGGAATCAGCTCCATTTATCCGTAGGTGGTGGTATAGTTCATGATTCGACAGCCCGAAGCGAATACGCAGAAAGCCTGGATAAAGCCAAATCTTTGATCAGAAGCTGATGTACGTACGTGTTTTGCTGCGGTCTTTTATCGAACCTAAGTAATTATTTATGTCCTTGAAGTTGAAGATTATATGGGCACCCTTGATGCTGTCGCCCTTACGCTCGATGTTTTTTACGATCTCAAGGCCGTAGCCTACGTTTACTACCCCGGAAACTTCCCCCGGTTCAAGATTGAAAAGGGCTTCGACGGTCTGAGGAGAAATATCCCGATTGTTCTTGCTTACCAAAAACCCGAATTGTCCGCCTTGTGACTTGGTCGAAGGATCTTCTGAAACATCTTTGGCGACCTTTGCGAAATCTTCGCTGGCATTGATTCTCTTTAGCGCGTCCTGGGCTTTGGCCTTGGCCTCGGTGTCCAGTTCGGCTATCACTTTCTCGGTTAGTATCTGCTGTTTCAGGCTTCTCTTGAAGTCGCCGACCGACCAATCCCAGAATTCGCGCAGCACATCTTCGAACTCCTTGTCGGAATTTCCGATACGGTTCTGGCTTTTAATCAGCTCGATACGATCCTCGACTTCTTTGCCGGAGACTGAAATTCCCCTTTCTTCGGCAATTATCTTGACGTAAGCATCGTTGATAACCTTTTCCATCGCACGCTTTTTAAATTCCTGCAGCTGTTTCTTACCTGAATCGCTATTGAAATCAAGGTTCTGTTGAGTTTTGTAGTAATGTTCGTAATGTTTGACTTCGAACAAATAATTCTCATAAGCTACGAAGTCGGAACCGATCCGGGCCAGAGGAAAAGGTATTACTTTGGTAACCCGATACAGGAAATAAGAGTCTGATTTAGTCTTATATAAAGCGACCGTACAATAAGCAAGGAATGCGAATACGGCGGCCAACACTATCATTGCCGAAATAAATACCAGCCTGTGTTTGGACTGACGCAAAGGATATATATGCTTGCGTCCCGTACCCAGTACTTCCTCCCGGTGTTCGGCGAGGTTGTCGTTGGTTATTCTCTTGTCCAGAGGCTTATCGGAAGATTTTTTGCGTCTTACTTTATTCAGAATTTTCTTGTGTCTCTTCATCCGGGTCTTGTTCTTTTATTTGTGGCGGTGTGTTGGCGACAATCCCCTTGTCGCGGAGCACCTTTAATATTTTTTGCTGAACTTTTTCGGGATGGTGTACGTCGTGAATTACCAAATCACCTACGAAAGTCTGCATCATTATTGTACCAAATCCTAAAACCGTCTGATTGAATCCGGCTACCTCATAATTAACCATTTGGATCTGGCTCAAACCTATATCGACTACGCTGCGAGTCCAGAAACCTTTTTGTGAAATCTGAAGCAACCGCTGGTCGGTCACTATGTATACGCTGTAATACCAGCTTATATAGGAAGGCAGAAAAAACAGAAAACCGATTACGAAACCGGCGGCCAACCCGCCTATCAAATAATTATATTCCGGCTTTAACAGAGACGGAACGGTGCCGGCTAAAAGTGCCAGCAGTCCGAGAACCAGTCCTTTGCGCATCACTATCGGGTGTTTGCGGAAGATAAACAGCAGTTCTTCATCATCAAGCTGATCGGTAAAGTATTTTTCAGCCATACAGACAGTTTACTCTAGTAATTAATCAGTGTAAAAGCTCATTGCATCAAAGGAATAATAATCAAGACGTGGTGCCCCTATCACGATTCGAACGTGAATCTATTCCTTAGGAGGGAATTGTTCTATCCATTGAACTATAGGGGCTGATTTCTGTTGTTAAAAACAGATTACAGCATCTAATTATAGAGCAAGCAGGTTTAATTTCTTTCGTCTGTTTCGTAAATATGTACGTATTCTGACTTATCATAGTTAAACAGTTCACTGCCCTCGAAAAACACATTTACTTCGTCTTCTCCGCTCTTTTTGCTGTCGGAAGCATGCACCAGGTTACGGCCCGTACCGATAGCAAAGTCTCCTCGTATGGTTCCAGCATCGGCCGCCCGGGGATTAGTGGCACCGACGATTATCCGTACAGAATTCACGCACTGGTAACCCTCCCAA
Organism: Saccharimonadales bacterium (SeqCode); assembly: GCA_036276755.1. GTDB lineage: Bacteria > Patescibacteriota > Saccharimonadia > Saccharimonadales > 2-12-FULL-41-12 > JANWLD01. The sequence continues at coordinate 5,711 of DASUOG010000028.1, forward strand.
GCCATGACAACAACCGGAGAGCTCTTCATAAATTCTTCCAGCCCCCGATAGAAATCCTTTTCTAAATGCTCCCGGTAATGTTCTTGTAAAAGCTCGTTATTCAGACTTAGCATCTTCAACCCGATAAGCTTTAACCCCTTCATTTCCAGTCGACGAATAATCTCTCCGACCAATCCTCGTTGAACCGCATCAGGCTTGGCAATAATCAATGTTTTTTCCAAGATATTTTTCCTTATTTAATTATTTAGCTCAATTATAACAAAACCACCGGTTATATGTGATAATGGAAAGGCAGGATCAACAAAAACAACAATGCAAGTTTCAAAATTAAAAACTGACTTCTTGGAATATCTGGAGATCGAACAAAACCGCTCACAGAAGACCATCGCCAATTACGATCATTACCTGACCCGTCTGATTGACTTTGCCGGAGAAATCGACATAACGGAAATCAGCCCGGAACTTATTCGCAAATGGCGGCTATGGCTTAACCGCTTAGGGACCAATACTTCGGACGAGCTGCATAAGGCGACGCAAAATTATCATCTTATCGCACTCAGGAGTTTTCTGAAATTCTGTGCCAAACGCGGCATAGATACCCTGCCGGCGGATAAGATCGAACTGGCCAGAACCAAACGGAGCCAGGTCACCTTTTTAAACGAAGAAGAAGTGGGACGGTTATTAAATCAGCCCGATACTTCAAAAGAGGGTGGTTTACGAGACCGCGCGATACTTGAACTGCTATATTCAAGCGGCCTGCGCGTGTCCGAATTAGTCGGCCTTAACAGGGGACATATCAACCTCAAGCATCGCGAATTCATGGTCCGTGGCAAAGGACAAAAAGACCGACCGATATTTATCAGCGAAGCGGCGGGTGAGTGGATAGAGAGGTACCTATCAAAGCGATCCGACAACTCACCGCCTCTTTTTACAAGAGTCGGTGGTACCAAAGCGGTAGATCAAACAGGAAACCATCTGAGATTGACGGCCAGAAGCGTGCAAAGGATGGTCGCGCGTTATGCATTGCTGGCCGGTATAACCAAGCACGTGAGCCCCCACACCCTGCGCCATAGTTTCGCGACCGATCTTCTGATGAACGGTGCCGATTTACGCTCCGTTCAGGCAATGCTCGGCCACAGCAATATATCGACCACTCAAATTTACACGCATGTTACCGATCCCCATCTCAGAAGTGTGCACGAGAAGTTTCACCGACGTAAATCCGCCTAGCAGTGGTTTTCGCTGGGTGGGAAACCCGGATCGGGCGGAACTATCTCAAGCAATTTGCAAGTGTCATCTCCGCCGGTTTGTATCGCTGCTTCAGTATATTCTCTGCTGCTGTAGGTGCTCAACGGATCCCTGACCCGTATTCTCTTAAGGACATCACTGGCCCGGCCGGTCGCATCGATCATCATTTGTGCGTCTATGAACTCTATAGCCTCGCCGCTGCCGTCCACCGTACCGGTTACTGAGACTCTGCTCTCTTTATACAAGGACCTCAGGTGCAGTACCAGCCGTTTTTTGCCGATATTGTGTATGGTGAGGGAGCACTGGTTACCGCTGCATCCGCCGCGCCAATTGACGCCTTGTCCGTTGGTACCAAGACCGCTCGAATATTGCGGGGAACCCGGGCTGGAATTAGGATGGGGTCTGGGCGATAAGAAAGCTGTGAAGTTCTTGGCGACCAAATCACTTCTAGATGTACCGGTGGGATCTATAAGCTCGACCCGAAGAACACCGGCGTCACAATCGTCGTTTAGGGACGGGGGGAAATTCGCCGAGGGACATCCGGAAAAGTCATGGCTGCCAGTGTTAGGCCTCTTCCAGGTGACAGTCAGGTCGTCTATCTGATTGGCTGCTTCCTTGTCCTCCAGAGGTATTACCAGCGAATCATTGCCAATCCTCGAAAATTCCAAGGATTCGGGAGTAGCATCATAAAGCACGCATGAATAACGGTTAACGCTTTCTCCGACCGTGTTCGAATATCCTGGAAACTGTTCATTTCCTATCGCACCGTCGATGCCATCACACGAAGTCTTTTCTTCGGAAGCAGGGTTTATGGGATCCTCAAAATTATTTAGATAATAATCGCGCGCATCGTTGATACCGGATTCGGCGGCATAAAACGCCTGGCTGTTCAGCTGTCGGTCCAAGGCTTGTTTTTGTTCCCTGTTGGCAGTTTTGGTCATCGACACTACGATAAGCGAAAGCAAGGTCATTATCAGTATTACGATTACCATGGATGCCATGCCTTTTTGGTTTTTGACAAGTGTTTCTTTTTTGTGCATAGGCTATTGTTTAATACTTATGGTTATTCTACACGAGAAGTTACAGTGGTTTCAAGCCCGGCTACGGCACAGAATTCATTACCGGCTAAGGCAAATTTGCATAATGCGCCAGCAATTACCGGCTCTTCCGGCGGATCGACCGGGTCATTCCAGCCAACAGGGCTGCCGGTATCATCATAAATGGTAAGTAAATCGTTATCGCCGTAAGCTATCCTTATCACCACCCGGAAAGGGTCGGCATTTGAGACCTCGAATTGAAGCAATCGCATATTGTCTCCAAGTAACTCCGTACCGCCTGTAAAATCACCGGGTTCGCACGTACTTTCCGCCTCGGAAGACCGCGTATCGCGGTATAAGGCATGTACGCCATCCTCAACCCGTTGATTCAATACGTAGGTATAACGGTCCGAGCCGAAACATCTAGCTTTGATCTCAGACGGTATGCCGTCCGCCGGGAACCTGGAAATGGCTTCCTTATTGGAAAATTGCAGTGAACCTGACACGTCATTGATGATCGATCGGGCCGTTTCCTGTACCCTGGTAGAAGTGACACTCTTGTAGTACGCCCGGCCGATGGCTATCACGCCTACGCTGGTCACGAGCAAGATGAAGCTGAACACGGTGGTAGCTATCATCAATTCAATTATGGTGAATCCTTTTTGATTTTTCTTCTTCAGCGTCATTCTTACCTATCTTTTGATATTAACTTTAGCATTTTGCAGTAGAAATTACGAACTCCTGCCTCTTGATGCTGATTGTTCTACCGTATAAATGATGAAACGATATGCCGCCACCGCGAAGGTTATCTGGAAGGCTAATTCCCCGAATATCAAATAGCCTTTACGGGGGGTCAGATACATCACGGAAAAGATCATCTCCGCCGCCATAAGAACCAGTAACAGCAAGCTGATGATATCTGCCCTGACCCTGAATGCCAGCCACCACACTATTAAAAATTGGATGAGGAATAAAAGCGCGCTTAAGATGGTATGTGTATACTCGACGACAAAATCTATGCCATAAGGCACTACTGCTATCGCAACCAGCATGAAGCTTATCAGTTTGAAAGCACGTGCCATGGCCCTAGGGGCTTTTTCGGGCAAAGATCCGGCCACTTTGTAGCTGAATAACGCTGTCAACAGCAACCCCGCGGCGTAAGGCAGAGCTGTAAGCTTATACGCGCTATAATAACTGATGCCGTCATTAGCAAATATCCCTTCGGGTAAGAGAAAAATACATATGGATATGCTCAGGAACAGACTTGCCTGCCCAAACACGAAGTATCTAACGGCCTTATGCTTATGCTGCATTTTTTAAAAACATATAGCTTTTCCGCAGCTTGGTGGATTATACTCATCGTTATCTGATGAACCCGAGCACCCGGGGTCAGAGCCGTCAGTCAAGCCATCAAAGTCATCATCAGCTCCGTTGCTGCAAGCCGGCGGCACGTTGTACTCATCATTATCCAGTGGCCCGGTGCACCCGGGGTCAGAGCCGTCAGTCAAGCCATCAAAGTCATCATCAGCTCCGTTGCTGCAAGCCGGCGGCGGATTCCATTCGTCGCCGTCATTAGGGCCGGAGCATCCCGGATCGGAACTATCTGTAAAGCCGTCGCCATCGTTGTCAAGCCCGTCGACGCAGACCAGGGCGTCCTCGGTTTCAAGGGCGGTAGCCGGTAGCTTATAAGAAAGTTCCACCGACTGATCGGTGTCTGAAGTCAGTGATGGCCAAGTAGTAGTTACCGTATAGGTATCCGGAGCGGAAGCGCTTTCGGAGATAGCGATTCTATAACGGCTATCTATACCCTGCTGACATTGGGCGGGAATCGAAGTCGGGCTCTTACTGGTGTTAAAACAAGTGTAGCCGGGCCAATCGCCATGGGTTTTCAGATAGCCTCTTAACAGCTCAAGCTGGGCCTCGCTTATTTCCTGTGCTTCTCCCCGCTCTTGTGATTGCTGGATATATTGGGTATTGCGGTTGGCAAGAGCATAGGAGACGCTTAAGACCAAGCTAAGCACCGCCACAGAGATTAGAACTTCTACTATGGTGTCGCCTTTGGTATTAAGTTTTAATTTTTTTAACATGACTGGTCTATCTTTGTATCTACTATAATCTGGCTTCTGCCCGTTGCCAATTCGATTATGGCCCCGCGGCCGCCGCCTTCTCTAAGACAGATGCGTATGCCGCCGTTTGCTTGATTGATATTAGTATTTGTTATAAGAGCTACTCCGCTGCCCCCGCCATCACCGCGAAAGACGGAACCTGCTTGATGTAACGCACCCGGCACGGTTGCCAGGCTCGCTCTGGCGTTTAGGCCGCTGCTTATATCGCCATCTCCTGATTCGGAAGATGAAACCATGGCAAAACCGGCTAAAGCGTCGCCGCTGATCGTTTCAACACTTTCGACTTCGATGCCTGAGATCAACGACTTGCGTTCGACAAACTGATTCAACCCGATAGGTCTCGCATCATCAATGCTTGTCACCGGTTCCCTAGTGCCGCTGACGAGGCGCCTGCCAACTACCGTGTATATGTCAATGTCGGATGCACTACCCCCTGCCGGAGCAAACTGTATGGCCTTCCCTAAGAATATACAATCCGTGTTAGTCCCCTGTTCGGCCGCCCCCGAAGGGAAGGTGGGATAACCACCGCTGGGGTTAGCGACGCAGCGGAAGTTATTAGTCGACGGATAAAAACCGGATTCGACATCATTCAATATATCCTGTATGTCCTGGGCAAAATTCTGAACACTCTGGGTAAATTGCGTCCGGCGGTTCTGGGCACTGTAACCCACTACCGCGGCGGCGAACAGTATTGAACTCACAGTCAGTACTATGACAACTTCTAAGATCGTATAACCGCCTGCTCCGGGGCGATATCTGTTCATAGGCAGAATTATAGCATAAGAGGTATCTCCTATGGCCTATTTGATGCTTTTACACCCCATACATATTTTGATACCAGTCGATTATCGCCATGCCGAAGAACTGGACGAGTACAGCGGCGGTTATAAGAAAAGGCCCGAACGGGATGCGCGTCCTAGGTTTGACCTTTTTAGACATGATTAAGGGCAATGAATAAAGCGTGCCAATTAGCGAAGCTAAAAACAACATTAAAAGCGCCGGCCATGGACCACCTATGACTGCGCCCAGCAATAAGCCCAGCTTCACATCTCCGCCGCCTATCCAGGCACCATCCGATACTTGAAAAAGCACGTAAAAAATGCCGCCGCCGATCAAGATTCCCCAAAAAGCGGTAACCAGCGGATCCAGATTGCCGATTAGCAAGGATTCGGTTAACAAACCGATGCCTGCAAGGTACGCCAGCGGCAATATTATACGGTTAGGCAAAATCATATATTTTAAGTCATAGACGAACAAGGCTATGAACCCGCTCAAGAAAACAAGCCATATCACAAAGGCAGCTATATTCTCGGCGGCGGATAGCCCGTATGGCCAAAATATATAAGACAATGCGAATAAGAAAGCCGTGATAAGCTCCACCGTGGGATATTGTCCGGATATCGGTTTATTGCAGTATCTGCACCTGCCGTGAAGCATTATCCAGCTGAAAAACGGGATAAGATCCTTTGCCGCTAACCTATGTTTGCAATGCGGGCAGACACTTCTGCCGGAACTGATGGAATAAGCGCGCTTTTCGGCTCCATCGACCTTTTTATGTGTTCCCTGCCAATGCAGACGATATATGAGTGCATTTATAAAACTACCTATACAGAGGCCAAGTAGGAGCAACCCTAAGATTGTAATTACCATTAGAATTATCTTAGCATAGAAAAAACGGAGCCTAAATGCTCCGTTTTAATTCGTATACCTAGTTTAAGATTGCTGGCAAGTAGGTGTCCATCCGCCGCTTGTTTCCAGCTGATATTGGACTGCTATTTGACGCGCGCTTCCGGCTTGAGTAGCTCCGCTAGGCACACCTGTTACTAGCACGCACCGGGCTCCGGTTACTATGACCACCCTGTCCCCGGCAGCGGTTGCCGGAAGGGCACCCTGGGTAGGAGAGCCGGAAAGAAGATTAACCTGTCCTTGACCGGTACCTGCTCCGACATAATAGCCAGTCTGGGCATTTGCCGTCACCTGAGCGGTGGTAGTCGGTAGCGTACCTTGATTGTTCGATGTAAATTCATTGACCGCCCCTAGAAGTGCGCTGACATCATTCTTGCGCTGGGTGTTACGGCTGTTGCGTTGCAGAGCCGGTACGGCTAAGAAAACTATCAGCAGGATAAGCCCGGCGATAGCCAGCACTATCAGGACTTCGATGATGGTGAAGCCGCCTTCTGAATTCCTTCTGGACTTCATCTTCCAGAAATCTTTGCTGTTTTTAATGTTTTTCATGTTTCCTCACCCTTTTGCTTATAGTTATGTTTACTTCTTATGCTTTGCATATTACTTGATGAATTTATTAATTGCAAGTGCGCGTCTAGCCTATTATATTTTTACCGGCCAACCCGTAAATCGGTAGCAGCACGGCTGCGACCACTACGAACGCTACTATTCCGAGCATAATCATCAGCACCGGCTCGATTATGGTCGATACGGTCTTTATCTGATTATCGACTTCCTTTTCATAGTAATCGGCAGTTTTGGCAAGCATATCTTCCAAGGAACCGGATTCTTCCCCTATGCGCAGCATGTTCGGGAGCAAAGGAAGAAAGTTCGGATCCCCCTCCAGAGAATCGGCGAGCGACTTGCCGCCTTTTACCTTTTCCGTAGCCTTTTTGATTGATCTTTCTATATGCACATTATTGATGGACCTGCCGACGACTTCCAACATTTTAATCAAGGGGATCCCGCTGGCAACCAGTGTAGTACCGGTGCGGGCAAAACGGGCCATGTATATCTTCATGAACAGAGGGCCTATCGGCCAGACGGTCATCTTTATCCTATCTACAACTTCCCTCCCCGGTCCGGTGCGGGCATAACGTGTCATTAAGAAGGCTAGGAAAGCCATCACGATCAATATCACCCACCAAAAATCGCTGACAAAATGCGATATCGCCAGCAATATCCTAGTTATCAGAGGTAAAGACGCGCCGGGTATGTCCTTATAAATTATCTCCACCTGCGGCATGACTTTGACCACCATGAAGGTTACCACTGCCAGCATCACCAGGATAACTATCGCCGGATAAGCCATCGCACCACGGACCTTGCTTAATATCTCGGCATCCTTCTCTTGTTGAAAGGCTATGCGTTCCAAGGACTTATCAAGCGTACCGGACACTTCACCGGCGGCAATCATACTGACATAAACGTCGTTAAAAACCATCGGATGAGCCGCTAGCGCATCTGAGAAGGCCTTGCCTCCTTCGACATCCGATATGACTTGGTTGAGCACTACCTTGAAGGACTTGTTAGGGGTCTGGTTTTGTACGTTACGAAGGCTCTGGACCAAAGGCAGACCGGCATTTATCAAGGTTGACATCTGGCGGGAAAAAACAACTTTATCCTTGGTTTTTATCCTGTTATGAAACCTCGATACCGGGTTACCGGAAGACTCGTCAAGGACCTTGATAGTGAGCGGAGCCAAGCCTTCTTTTTGGATCAGTTTGGCAGCAGCGGCTTCATTATCGGCCTGGACCTGTGCCTTGACTTTGTGCCCGGTCGAAGGGTCCCGTGCCGTGTAAGTAAAGGTCAGCATGTCAGCCCCTCATGAGCCTGTCTAGCTCTTCCAGGTCTACGGCAAAATTACGGGCTTCCTCATAAGTAATAGTCCCGGCATGTATCAGACTTACCAGTGTCTTATCCATAGATTGCATACCATGCTCTCCGCCGGTTTGGATAACCGCGTCCAGTTGATGGCTTTTACCTTCGCGCACGATGTTTCTGACCGCCGGTGTGGCAATCAGTATCTCCGCAGCGGCTACTCGGCCGCCGCCGATGGTAGGAATAAGTCTTTGCGAACAAATAGCCATAAGGATGTTACTAAGCTGGGCCCGGATTTGGGGCTGTTGGTGAGGTGGAAACACATCGATCATACGGTCGATACTTTGGGCCGCACTGTTGGTATGCAAGGTTGCGAACACCAGATGTCCGGTCTCGGCAATAGTTATAGCTGCGGCTATGGTCTCAAGGTCGCGCATTTCGCCGATGAGCACCACGTCCGGATCCTGCCTAAGGCTGCTTCTTAAGGCCGCTGAGAAGGAATAAGTATCATAATGAACTTCGCGCTGGACAATTACTGATTTTTTACTCTTATGCGTGTATTCGATAGGGTCTTCTATAGTCACGATGTGCGATGGACGCTCTTGATTGATCTTATCGACCAAAGAGGCCAAAGTGGTCGACTTACCGGAACCGGTAGGACCGGTAACCAGCACCAGTCCGCGCGGATATTCGGCGAATTTTTCTACTATCTTCGGTAGTCCCAGCTGTTGAGTCGTGCGTATTTCGTTAGGAATCAGGCGCAAAGCGGCTGCCAGGTTACCTCGTTCATGGAAAGCATTGACACGGAACCGGCCGAGATCGCCGAATGCGAAACTGAAATCAAATTCCTTGTCCTTAAGCAATATCTGTTTCTGCTCATCATCAAGGATGGCAAATACTAACGATTCTACCAACTCTTCGGTTAAAACAGGCGTGCCGTTAATAGCCACCAGGCTGCCGTCGATTCTCAGCATAGGCGGTAAGCCGACTTGTATATGCAAATCAGACGCGTTTTTCTTAATCACATCTTCGAGCAGTAGTTCGATTCTCAGTTCACGTTGGGTCATTTTTATTTCCTTATTTTCCTTCCTAGGCGCTATCCTCTGCCGCTACGCGGTTAACTTCAGCTACCGAAGTGTACCCTGACAGGGCCTTCAGGTATCCGTCTTCGCGCATATTTACCATGCCTTGGGCAATCGCGGCTTTTTGTATTTCGCTGCTGGTCGAATGCTTCAGGATCAGCTGCTGAATCGTCTCATCAACGTGGAAGACCTCATATAACCCCATACGACCTTTATACCCCCCTGGTGTTTCTGGGCTGTCTTTACCCTTGAACAAAGTATAACCGTTTTGGCTGGCCAGTGGCAAGTCCGGGAAACCTAAGTCCTGACTGATGGCCTTACGCGATGCCTCATCCTTGGCGAGCAATCTGCCGACGCTTTTTCTAATAGCTTCGGTCTCGGTTATATCGGACTGGTATCTCTCCTTGTTGTCTGCCAGGCGCCGTACCAGACGCTGGCCTATGACCGTATGCACGGTCGAGGCTATCAAAAACGGTTCTATACCCATATCAAGAAGCCGGGGTAATATTCCGGAGGCGGAATTAGTATGCAGGGTAGAAAATACCAGATGGCCGGTCAGGGCCGCCTGTACCGCCAAGGTTGCCGTTTCCTTGTCCCTGATTTCCCCTACCATAACTACGTCCGGATCCTGGCGCAATATGGATCTCAGGCCGGACGCGAATGTCAGTCCTACCGCCGGATTGACCTGGATCTGATTGATACCTTCCATCTTGTATTCGACCGGGTCTTCCAGGGTTACGATATTTATTGCATCATTCTTGATTTCCTGCACCATCGCATAAAGTGACGTCGACTTTCCCGAACCGGTCGGACCGGATGTGAGTATCATACCGTTCGGCCGCTGGATACTGTTTCTTATCATCCTCAATGCACGTCCGTGGTAGCCCATGTCCTCAAGCTTCAGACTCGTCCCGGTCTTATCAAGTAACCTGATGACTACCTGTTCGCCCCATACGACCGGCGATATGGCTATGCGCAGGTCGATAGCCGTATTCTTATTTATCGCGACCGTGAATCCGCCGTCCTGAGGGATTCTGTGTTCGTCGATTTTTAGGTTGCTCAATATCTTTATGCGCGAAATAAGCGGTGGTTCGGTTGATTTGGGAAGCTTCATTATTTCCCGTAGGACACCGTCTATCCGACAGCGTATCTTCAGCTCCTTTTCCAGCGGTTCGATATGTATATCACTGGCCCGGTGTTTGGCGGCATACTCCAAAATTGTGGAAAGCGCCTTGCTGATGGGTGAATCCTGTACTATGGTTTTTATCTTTTTCTCGGATTTCTTATCGGGTTCGACCTGGGCCTGCTGGGCCTCCATGGAATCGCTCATTACCTTGGCCACATCGGCTTCTACGTCCTCCGCATACTGGCTTAAGATCTGGCGGATGCCTTCCTCGCTGGCCGTGTAGACCTTGACCGGCCGGTTAATCCTCTTAGCCAAATAGTCGACAGCTTGGACATTGTCGGCGTCCAGCATGGCCACTACCAGCCGGCCCTTTATTTGCCCCAGGGGTACGGCCATGTATCTTTCTGCTATTTCCTTGGGTATGAGCCTTAACACCCTTCTATCGATACGAGCATCCGTCAGGTTGACATACGGTACGTGGTTAACCTGGGCGATGACTTTGGTCAAAGCCTCGTTGGGCAGATGGCCTTCTTTGACTAAGAAACCGAAGAAAGGGGTAGAAGAATTCCGAGCTTTTTCTTTGAGAGCTGCAAGCCTCTCACGGGTTATATAGCCCTCGCTTATCAGATTTTCTTCGACCAGCTTTTGGTTTGCTACTGATAAAACACTCATCAATACTTATCTTACAGCAGATTAAAACGGTTCGGGATTATTGGCATTGCCGATTTGTATCAATTTCGTAGGATTAATAGCCCGCTCGTTAAATACAGTCTTGTCCGGCTCTTTAAACTCTGCAGTTATCGGTTGTGCGGTCTCCGCTGTTAATTTACGCTGATCACCGGAAGTAAAGAATATGTTGGATATCACTAATGAGAAAACGCCGGCGAATATCGCTATCACGGCTATGGTCAGGATATCTTTTTGTTTCATCTTACTAACTCCCGTTTAACGTTCAGGCTTTTCTCCGGCTGGAAATAAGTTTTGGCCGTGATAGTGACTCTGAGCTGATCGTTTTGGCTTTCAATGACCAGTTTATTGACTTGTATAGGGCGGATTGATTTTTCAAACAGTTGCATCAAGATCTTACCACGCTGGTCGCTGGTGTTAACCTCTACTTCGAACGGTATCTCTATGGGCTGGGGATCTTCGGCCACTTCAACCTCTGATTGCGAGACTTCTTCGTCGTTACCGGTAAACGAGGATATGCTGAAGCCGTTGTCCTTTAGGAGTTTTTCTACACTTGTGGTCAAGGCCGGAAAATCATATTTGCTAGGCAGCGAGTCCAGTATAATCCTTGGGTTGTCACCGTCCCTGTCAGCATCGCCTCCCGGATTGCCGCCCAGGACATTCACCGGCTGTTCCGCGAACGCTCTGTATGCCAAGGTTAACTCATCTGCCGTCCGCAGATTATTTTTCAGCGTTTCTAGGGCGTGCTCCTTTTGCGAGGAAACTTTGTTTTGATAACGAAGCTGCGAATACAAGGCTTTTGAGGCAACCAAGGAGAATACGACTATGAACGCCGTTATCGCCACCGCTATAAAAATAGTGGTGTTGGCTTTATCGATGGCTAGTTTTTTAGTTGAAAACCGCTGCATAATCTATAGCCCCTCCTGAGTTGTTTCGTCAACTTGCGGAGCGAAAAGGTTATCCGGTTTTTCGGTTTCCGATCTGGTGCTTATGATGTTGGGGACTTTCAGGGTTACGACCTTATCTTGCGATGCTTCGTCAGTCAGACCCTTAATATTGGCAAAAATCAGCGGTTCGAAATTAAATTCCAGTTCATAAGTTATGGCTCCCCTGTCCTGTTGAGCTTCCGTGCTGACGGAGAATGACTTCAATACCACGTTGCTGAACGCCTTGCCTTCGGAGGGAGTTTCGCCGGCGACTTGGAAGTCAGTGAACTTAAGCGTATCGGCAAACTTGTTGACCGTGCTCAGTGCATCGGCGTTCCCTTTGATGTTCAATACATTCTGCGTCAAATCCAGTTCAACGTCAGAAATCGTTGCCTTTTCGGGAGTAAGCTTGGCAAGATAATCGAACAGCCTAGAGCTAATAGACTTCTGGTCATGAAGAGCCGGCAGACTATTAAGCTGGCTCTGAATAGTAAGTATCTTGTCCAAATCAGGTTTGGCTTTTAATTCCTCCGTGGTTCTATCGATATCTCTGGTCAGGGCATTTATATGCTGTTTCTGCGAAAATCGGACATACACGAATAAGGCTATAAATATCACCAGAAATGCCCCGGAAACTATCGTAGACAGACCTATCACCAAGCGTTTTTGGCGCCTGGCCTTTATATATTGCAGTTTTACATCCGGCAATAAATTCAATTGAGCCATTATTCGTTTCTCTCCGCTAAGCCTACCGCTACTCCGAAATTGTTAGACACCGCCATCAGCTCGTTCTGTCTCTCTTGGGGATAGGCTACCCCTGCCCACGCATTGCCTATCTCTACTTCGATCCCGAATTTGTTGGCAACGTACAGGGGAAATTCCGGCAAAGTGGAGGCCGCGCCCGTCATAATTATGCGTTCCAATTTCGAGTCCTGGTAGCGGCTTTCGAAAAACTTGATCGACTTGCTTATATCGGTTACCAGGGCGTCGACCGTAGAAATAATGGCTTGGTGAATCTGGCCTTCGAGTTTATCCTGTATAAGTCCGAATTTGAACACGAATTCCTGGGCCTGGGCCGTGTCGATATTCAAATTCTGGCTGGCTGCCCTGATCAATGCTTCGGAGCCGGTCGGTACCGACCGGGTAAGTCTGGGGGCGCCTTTCATCGTAATGACTATGTCCGTCGAAGTTTCCCCGACATCTATAATCAGATGCGGCGAAGAAGTCCCCGGTCGTATCAAGGCTCTGGCCAAAGCTAGATTATCCGGTTCGAAAGCAATCACATTCAGCCCTATGGATTCCAATATATCCAGTCGTTTTTCCGCAAATTCATTAGGAACGCTGGTAATCAGTATCTCAACCTTGTTGGCATCTAGCGGAGAATCGCCTAGCAGGGACCAGTCTATCTTCGACTCCGCCGGCGGTGTGGGTATGATTGAGTCGGCTTGATAATTGATAGTTTTTTCCAAATCGGCCGGAGCCAAACGCTCAATATCGATGACCGATGTAAAAACTCTCGATGACGGCAAGCCGACCGCGACGTTTTTGGTTCTAATACCGCTTTTGGACAAAAGTTGCTGTATGGATTGTGCCAGTTTCTGCTGGTCGGCTTTTGAATCGCTTGATGATGTTTTCTGATCGATTACTTCCGCTCCGTAACGCAGCAGTTGCTTATTACTGGGGTTATTTGTCAACTGTACGGCACGTAGTCCGGTCGTTCCTATATCAAGGCCGAAAAATTCACCTACACCCGTAAGCAGACTCATATAACCAACTCCTCAACCGAGCTACGGTGCGTATTCTTAGGGGTAAATTGTATTTTAGTTTGTTTTTTTCGTTTAATCATCGCTGCCCACCCTCTCCCGATGAGAGGCAATCTTATAATATTCGAATTATATCATAAGCACAATAATAACAAAGCATTTCTATACCAGGTTTTTTATCGTGCCTACAATACCGGAGGCAGTGTGGTGATGTAGTCGTACGGCTGGCCGCCGGTTCCCTCTTCGAATTTGGTTTCATAATAGAGGTACACTTCGGGCGTGAAGTTGAAAATCTCAGCGGCATTGGTACCGGTGCCGGTATTGAAGTTCGGTGTCTCTCTTCTTACCGAATCCCTCAAGGAGTCGGCTACTCTTAGGAATTTGACGTCCTTCGCTACGAAAGCACCGTTGATAACCAGCTGGGTACGGCACCTGTTATAAAGGTTCGACGTCGGCACGGCGTGGGCGCCGCCTTCAGCACAGGTATAAATATTGCCCCCATCGGTATGATCCCTGGGCTGAGCTACGTACAAGCCGTCCAAACGAGTTACGTTCCTGTTGATATAAATATCCCCCTTGACTATTATCGTGAGGTATTCGCGGAAGGGGAAGGTTATATTACCGTTGATAACCACGTCTCCGCTGACAAACAGAGCGGCTTTTTTGTTGAAACTACCGCCGTTGATAGTCAGGTCGCCATTTTTGAACGATTGTTCTCCGTCAGGCAGACTGTTGATGTTGATAGTCGATCCGGATACCGTAGCGGCTCCGGCCTTTAGGTCGGAGTAAAAGTCATTAGAACATATGACCTGGCCGGCATAATTGCCACCGTCATTTGGCTCGTCTTCGCCTTGACTACCGGTAGTGCCGGCAGTATTGGCCAAACTTAGCCCGTGCGGCCAGATAGGCGCGGATATACGGACACTGGCACTGCCGAACCCGGATATCTGCTCAAACGCCAGTGCGGCGAACTGGACACCGGAACCGCCCTTGCCGGCTTCGGTGGAACGATAAGCCTTGATGCCTTGGCCGCTGCCATCGCTACTGCAGGTATCGCCCGTCCTAAAGCCTACGCCGGATATGACATCAGAGCCGTAAACATGCATATAAGGCCGGTCATAGACGTAACTACAATCAGTCATCGGCGGATAGTCGCTGTTCGTGTATCTGAATTCATTATTCGGTCCTATCCAACCGGACGTTTCATACACAAAGAAAAACGTACAATATTCATCACCGGCTTGGTTCGGCATGGGATTGATACTCCTGTCATAGGGTACGGTTATCCGGTCATACCCGAAGTTAACCGTATGATGCGATTGTGTTGGTTGGCCATACCGTGTCTGGCGTGCGTCCGCGTCATAATGGACGTTGAAGCCATGAGGGTAGGCGGGGTCGGAGAAACTTGTATCGACACGGCCGATAAACCGCGCATTGTTAGGATCCTCCACCGTTGGCGACAACTGGACTTCCGCCGATGGAGTCAAGCTGAAATGCTTAAACGTTTTTACATTGGCATGGCAATCAGGCCCTATACGCTCCGCGTCGAAGTAGACGGGATGGAAGGTCCATGTTTCCTCCTTTATGCTCGATGGAGCCGGCACGGTAAAGGAGAACGGATATGGGATGCCTCCCGCATAGACCTGTTCATAATTAGTGCCGCGTACGACGCCATTCTGATCCTTGACACCCGGCCACCAAAGCGTCAGGTTGTCCGGTGGTGGGCTATCATTGTAGAAAACACCGCTGAAGTGCATGTTGCCACCGGCAATAATTAAACCGCCCGGCCCATCACCATGGACACTCATATCGCAGCGTGCCTGAAAACAGACAACCGTATCGTGGCGCACATCGGTTATCTTATTCCACGTCGGATTAGCTACACCATCACCGGTATTGTCCCAAAAGGCTTCCACCGTTATATCTATCCTGATGGTATTGTTCTCCGGCTGGTACCACCATTTCTTGCCCGTTTTTACGTCAGTATCATCCTCACCCCCCGAACTGGGCACAAATTGATCTATGTTGCCATACGTCCCCCCGGGGTTGGGATCCGGATTCTCGATGTTGTTATATACATCATAGTTAGGACCGGCCCCGCCATTCTTATTGACGGTTATGTCTTGGATCACTACGTGTGTTCTCTTGCGATTACCTCCTGCTGTGCTGGTGTTCTCTATGAACGCATTCGTACAATCGGCTTCAACCTGCCTCCTACATTGTGGCATGTGGGGATTAGTAACACAGTTTGGCGGCGGATCATTCGGTTCCCATATCAGGTTAATCCGGGCATTCTGGCCGTTTACAACGCTGAACGCATTGCTATAGTTCATAGGAAAGGCTCTCTCTTGAAGTGATCCACCGCCTGTAGATAGCTTTATTTTCCACTCTCCGCCATATGCACCGTCAATGCCACCCGGCGTGGTTATGCTATCGATCCAGAACTGATTGTTGCGTCTATGTCCACTGGTATCGACTTCTTGGCAATCCAAGAAAAATCCATTGCCTTTATTTTCTTCAGTCCCGGGACCTATCTCATCCCAGCCAGGGCAGCTGCCCGTAGGCGAGCTAAGGGTCCCTCCCGTATGGAACCATCTATTGTCAAATCGGCCGCTGCCAAGAGGGTACTTAAATATCCTTGCGCCTGGCCATAGGTTGGCCGGAGCGTCATATTGAGCCGGCGGCGAACCGTAACTATAACTACGATTAACGTCGGAGTTAAGTCGATAACCGACATTCAGCTCTTTGCCACTATCCGCATTATACGCGTACACGGCTACGCTGGCGAAGTCATGCTCGATGCCGCCGTTTTGCATACCCCAATTTCCAGGCACTGTCGCAGAAGCGGAGGTGGCGGGACATTGTAACCCTGCAGCAGAAACTTTGCCGGCGCCATGAAATAATGCCACGCCCAGAAAAACGACGGCTACGACCGCCAATTTCGCTGTGAAACTAAAAATTATGTTCGATGTATTATTATAGTTGTTCTTGCGTTTTAGTTTTAGCATGCTATAGCTCTAATGCTTATCTAAGCATAGATTGTAGCATGGATAGATGGCTATTCAACCATTAATTAGTAGGGAATAAAGCTTTAGCAGGCTCTTCTAACCCCGCCGCCTAGGACTGGGTTAATTTTATCTACTGGGTCAATTCTTACGAAAACTCTATAAGATTTTGTACCTAAGGTATGGCCGTCTATAGCACTGTTTACCTTAAGTCGGTATACAGACTGTACGCGTGTTACGCCTTTGCCAGGAGTGCAGCGATATAGAAGTTTTTTATTTTTATCTCCATTATATTTACTAAACCACGCTGAACCTCCCTGTCCTCCGTTACCGTCAATCGGTAAGTTATTATGTTCAAGAAGTTTGGTTTTAGATCTAAACCACTTTTTATGATTACGCGGATTTTGGACTTTAATGAACACTTTGGGTGTTTCTCGTGCGATTAATGGACTACAGGTTTCCGAAACTGGATTTAATCTAGCAAAAACACTTACTTCTTGTTTCCTTCTATCTCCTGGGAAAATCATAACAGCTTCATTTTTCCGCTTCGGTTTCCTAAGCGCAGCCTTCACACAATCCTGTTGCAGGTCGCTGGCAGTGGCATTGGTAACCGCCGCGCCGGGAGCAGTTACGGGTTGGTCGGAAGCGTTACTTTCGCCGGAAGCGGAAGCAGGCATAGAAGCCAGTAGTGCCAGCGAGGCAGCGGTACCGGTAGCCAGCATACCTACGCGGCTGCGCTTGGCCGCAAGCAGCGTGTTTTTGCCCCAGCTTTTTAGCTTTTCGGTCATGGCCGGAGTATGTTGCTCAGTAAAAGAAGCTGTCGATTCGGTAGGTTGGTCGGGCAATGTTCCTGCAGTTTCCCCGACGCCCTGCAAGTCAGGGTTGTACGGCTCGAACCTTTGGGCAGGTTCCTGACATGATTCTGCTGGTGGAACCATTATTCTCTCAAGCACGGCTTCGGCCGAAGGCATAGTTCCTTGGCCTTTCAACATTTCACCTTGTTCGGGTGTCGCTATAGCTCCCATAATTGCTCCAAGTTATAAAGATATATTACCAGAAAAACTAAGAATAAGCAAGTACTTTGTTGTTATTTAAACGTAAACTTTATAGCCCAGGCGTTGCTTGGCTTGGTCCAGATACTGGGTAAAATCCATGCCTGTATAACTACCGGATGTCTGATCCATCTTTACAACCAAGTAATATGATTCGGCGGTACTGTCACCTTCTAGAGAATTAGACACGCGCACTACGAAAGGCTTGGTAATCTCGCCGGCCTTTATGTTATTGATCTTTTGGCGAATGGAAGCGACATTAAACACAGGTTGAGGCCTTAGGGATGTATCGAACGAACCCGAATGCGACAGCGAAGTATAGGCCTCCTTGCCAAGCCTGGGGTCGGCATGTTCCATCTTAATCGCCTGGTCAAAAGTTATCTCACCCGAAGTTATCTTGTTATATAAATCTGTAATAAAATCTTTGGCGTATTTCTTATCCTTGGCTATAGCCTTGGGGTCGCCTAACAGCGGGTCTCTTTCTTTGTCTTCCGGCAGCGCCGGTTCGTATGCGACATGATTGCTAAAATTAGCCACCAGCATCTTGCCTTTGTAAACCCCGTTATTATGAGCCTGTAATTTTGAAAGATAGAGCTGGTTCAGCTTATTCTGGTAAGCGTATTTATAATCAGTTTTTTGTTTCAGCGTATCTTTGTCATAGCTAGCGGCAAGCTCTTTGTCGGTTACCGTTATCCCCCGCTCTTTGGCTAGCGCTTCCACCAGATATTTGTCCGCAAGCACGGTAGCCGCATCGTGTTCGCTTATATCCTTGCGCTGTCCGATCAGATCGTCTATTTCCTTCTTATATATCTTATGGCCGGCGGCCTCGGCATAAACCTTCTCGCCCTTGCGCACTCCGTCATCGATCAATAGTGCCCATGCGGCAAAACCTAGCGCGATAATTAATAACAGACTAAGTGCTTGGACTTTGCGATTCTTAAAGTCTGGTTTTTTCAGGCCTGACGGACGTTTTAGTTTGAACATGCTTTATTCTAATGCTTATCTAAGCATAGATTGTAGCATGGATAGATAGCTATTCAACCGATATCGTGAAAGCTTAATTTCTAGCAGGGACCTTTAACTCCGCCATTCAGAACTGCTTTACCTGGTAACGGTCTTATTTTGACAGGCACAGTATATGACTTCCGACCTAAGGTACGTCCATCTACGCTACTGGCTACTTTCAGTCTGTAAACAGACTTTACGCGTGTTACACCTTTGCCAGGAGTACAGCGGTAGAGGAGTTTTTTGTTTTTTAATGTGATGTTTCTATCATTTCTATATGCGCCAAGGTCTACACCACCAATACCGCCTTTATTGCCAATTGGTAGATAATCAACAATGTCTTTAAGTACTTGCGGTTTGGTTTTAAACCACTTCTTATGATTATTTGGGTTCTGAATCTTAAAAATCAGCGTGGGAGTTTTCCTAGTTACTACAGAGAGACAGGCTTCGGCAGTCGGCTCGAATTCCCCTCGAGCTTGCATAAGTTGCTGTTGATTGTTGCCGGGATAAGTCATACCGGAAAATCGTATTTTTGGCTTCTTTAAAGCAGCTTTCACACAATCCTGTTGCAGGTCGCTCGTAGTAGCGTCGGATAAAGAATGTTCAACCACTTGGCTTGTCGCAACTGAAGCCGGAGCGGAAAACGACTCTATGTTCCTGGCAGGCGCCTCATTGAACGCGGCAAGCGCCGCCTTTTCAGTATCAGCCGAGTCTTCATTAGCCAATGCATTACCTGCAGGCAAGAAAAAAGCTGCACTTGCTAACAAAGCAATGCCTTTACCTAATCTTCTTTGGGTTGGATCAACTTCACCTGCTGGAAGCATATTTAAAAACTCCGAATTATAAAGATATATTACCAGATTTATGATTATTTTGCAAAGTCCTACTCGGGCTGGGGTTCGCGCCACATAAAGTGCAGATCTTCGGTAGCGCCCATATAACGGCCCCAGGCAATGACCTCAAAGCCGTTGCGCTCATAAAGCGGTATGCTTTGAGGCGTGGATGCTTCCAAATAGGCCGCTTCGCCTTTGGCGTCGCATTCATCCAGGACAACCTTCATCAATGCGTCGCCCCAGCCCATACCTTGCCAATCGGGACTAAGCCCTACCATTGCCAAGTATCTGTGCAATCTCCACCGATGTTCGATTTCTCCATGCTTATCTTCTGTAAAATCTAGAACACGCCGCAAACGAGCAGCTTCCGCGGGAGTTATTACACCTATTAATGACTTTGCTATACGCGCCATGGTAGCTAAACTGGCCTTCCAATTGCCTTGGTCGGTCCAGGCAGCGGCGCCGGATCGTTGTTCGTTGGTATGTACGACGCCATTCGGCAGCCATTCATGTTTGATGAAGCTTAAAATACCATGCCCCAGCCGTGACAGTTTTTTATCTTCGTCCCTGATCATATAGGAAAAGTGCGGGTCATGCTCAAAGGCTTCGGCAAGCGACTGAGCCACCTGAGGTAATTCCTCGGCTGTAACTACATGGATGCCGTTGTCACTGTCAGGCGCCGGTCTGTCCTCCGACCCTGGAGGCGGCACCATATCAGCAAGCATCGACGGCGACGGATCAATAAGGTTGCCGGCCTTTACGCTAAGGTCGTGCGCCATGACTTCAAAACTTGGAGGGATTTTCTCCCTTGCGGCTTCCAATATAGGCAAACTTGAATCTCCGTAATTATTTATATATTACCATAATCAGTAAGAATAAGCAAGTTACCGCCCTCTGCTTGTGCCGCAAAAAGTTATCCGGAGCCTAGGTCTGGCCGCGGTAAAAAAGAAATAAAGCGACAAGAATGCATATAGATACAATTACGACCAACAGTTCCAGCAAGGTATAACCGGCTTGTCCGTTGGGTAGCTTAGGATGTCTCATCTTTAGCAAATATGATAGCACCGTTTATATAATTATGTTACGGCTTAAGCGTTTTTGCTATACTTAAAACAATTACAGGAAAAGCCAAATATGGAAACAAACAAACAAACAAAAACAGGTTTGGCCAAGTATTTGCCGATCTGGATGGCTATCTTGCTGTTGTTGGTTATTTTTCTCGCCCCTACGGTCGGTGCGCTTACTACCCTATCCCAGGGCTACTACTCTAACGATAAGGTCGCCTTAGGCTCTATCGTCAGCCTTAAGAGCAAGTCGTCCGATCAAGTGGTAGCGTCGACAAATTCCACTTCTGACAGCATGCTGGGAGTCATCATAGATAACGGGAATTCCCTGCTGTCGCTCAAGAGCGGCAAGGACGAGCAGGTCCAGGTAGCGACAAACGGGACGGTGCAAGTATCGGTTTCCGATATTAACGGGGAGATAAATAAGGGGGATCACATCACTGCCTCTCCGATCAAAGGCGTGGGCATGAAAGCGACCGGTAACACCAAGGTCATCGGCATAGCCCAGGACAATCTTTCTGAAAACGAATCAAGTCAACAGACCTATACAGATAAAGGCGGTGAGCAAAAGATCATAAAACTCGGTCAGGTGCCGGTTATAGTAAATGTCTCTTATTACTACAAACAGCCCGACAAGACATTGATACCTTCCGCCATTCAGAATATCGCCAACGCCCTAGCCGGCAAACAGGTAAACGCTACGCCCATCCTCATCAGCGCGGGAATTTTCATAATCACTCTCATCGTAGTCGTCAGCATCGTTTATTCAATGATCCACAGTAGCATCATTTCGGTCGGTCGTAATCCGATGTCCCAAAAGGCCATATACCGCGATCTTATACAATTATCAGTACTGGTTATGGTTATACTTGTAGTAGCCTTAATATCAATATATATGGTACTTACGAAGTTTTGACATGAGTTTTTTGCAAATATTACTGGTTATAAACGCATTCTTCATTGGCATGCTCTCGGCCATCGCCTTGCGGCATGCCCTGGCCCATTTCAAACCCCACGTGCATGACGGCGAAAAACGCCATGCTCGTACGCCTCAGCAGAACGGACATCTGCCGCCGGCGATCCGGGAAAAATTACTCGAAGAAGCACAGGCGAATTTCCATTTGATGTTAAGGCGTTCGGCAAAGGAGCTGGAAAAGGATTTGGAAGTTACCACCACGAAAATCCATCAGACACTGGAAAAAGAAGGTAACGATGCTATCCGCCATCAGGTAAAGTTATACCGTGACCGGTTGACTCAGCTGCAGGAACAGACAGAAGACAATATCGCCGATATTGGTAAAGACCTCTCCTCTCATCAGACTGAACTCAAAGCAAAACTTGCCGAAGAGATAGAAGTCGAGAAAAAGCGCCTGATCCAGCAGATAGATACCAAGCTGGCCGATGCCGTGGGATCGTTCTTAACGGAAACTTTGCAGCACAATATAGATTTAGGCGCCCAGAGCGATTATCTGAAGAAAATGTTGGAGGAACACAAGGCCGAAATCGCCAAAGAGGTGTCCAATGAAAGTTAAGCTGGACGGCAGCGTAGCTTCTCCGCAGGATTTGAAAACCTTGATACTAGAGATGCGTGGTTATGCGCACTGGTTCTCGCAGAACGCGGTAAAAAAACGCCTTAACGCAAAAAGCGCATCGGAAAAGCCGGATTTATCCGTGGCGGCGGAAAGCCTGATCCGCGATTTGAACCAAAAAAAATCGCTCGACCGCAAAGGTCTGGATGAATTGATAGCCGACCTGGAAGAATTCGCAGATACTGCGCCGCGGCTTAACGTCACCCTCGCCGCACCACCGGTAAGAGGACTCAAAAAAACATTGGTTAACTGGCTACGTGAAGAGATATCCCCGGAAATATTAGTAACATTTGATTTCAATTCTACCTTGCTCGGGGGCATGGTTCTGCGCTGTGGCAGCCGGATCTTTGACTGGTCCCTACGCCGTCAGATCCTGGATGAACGCGCACGTTTCCCGGAGGTATTGCGGAATGCATGAAAACCAGACTTTTCAACGTTTGGTTGAAGCAGACAACCTGACCGGCGAAGTAGTGGCCTCCAACAGTTTCATCATAGAAGTCAAGGGTTTAGAAGGTGTACGTCTGGGGGCTCAAGTATTGTTCGAAGACGGTCAGCGCGGGCTGGTCCGGGAAGCTTATAAAGATCGGGTGGTCTTGTTCAACATCGATTCCGAAAAAATCGAGCCGGGTACCTTGGCTGTCGTGGAAAATGAGGAGTTAAACGTGCCCGTGGGTAAAAAGCTGGTCGGCCGGGTCGTTTCGCCAATGGGCGACCCGCTCGATGGTAAGGGAGCCATAAGATCCACCGCAAAATCCGGTATCTTCAATGACGCTCCGGGCATCATGGAACGAAACCCGCTAAATGAACAGTTGGCAACCGGCGTTACGGCGATCGATATGTTTTTCCCAGTGGTCTTGGGTCAGCGCATTGCTATTTTAGGCGATAGCAAATCCGGTAAAAGCACCGTATTGAGCCAATTGAGCGCCAGTCAGGCCGGCACCGACCGGGTAGTTGTTTATGTCCTTATCGGCAAGCGCAAAGTGGACATAGAAAATTTATTGTCCGGACTGCGCGCCTCCGGTGCCATGGATCACACCATAGTGGTGCTCGCCAACATATTTGATTCGCTGACACAGTCATATATAGCGCCTTACGCCGCCTGTGCCATGGCGGAGTATTTATGGAACAATGGCCAGGATGTAATAATAATTTACGACGACCTGACCTCTCATGCCGAAGCTTACCGCCAACTTTCATTGCTCCAAGAGGTCGATCCGGGCCGGGACTCTTATCCCGGGGATATATTTTATGCCCACTCCAGCCTGCTGGAGCGCGCCGGAAAATTAAAAAAAAGCAACAAGACATTGACCGCCTTACCGGTGGTAATGACCCCAAGCGATGACATCACCGCATATTTATCGACCAATATAATGTCGATCACCGACGGACAGATAATCCTTGATCTCGGTGTCTTCCGGAAAGGCATACGACCTGCCGTGAACGCCGGACTATCGGTCTCACGGGTCGGCGGCCAGGCACAAACCGTCCGCCAGAAAAGACTTACCGGCAGCCTATTCCAAAAGCTCGCCAAATATCACCAAGCCGAAGAATTCTCGCATTTCGGAGCCAGACTTTCCAAAGAAGCTACCATTGATCTCCTGCTGGGAAAGCAGATTTATGAAGCGCTCAGACAGCCGCCGGAAGAACGCCACTCGCTAGCCGAACAGCAATTGATGCTGGAAACCATCTTGCTTGCCGGTGGCGAAACAGAGCTCGACATAGCCGGCCTAAAAGAAGCCGTCAAAACCGTCGCCTCAAAAGCCAAAGACGAAAAAGATTTTGACCGCATTGAAGCCGAGCTGCTCAAAAAACATTCTGCCAAAGCGAAAGCAGTGGATGACAAACAATCGGCCGGCAAAAAGAAAAAAGAAAAAAGTAGCGCAAAAGCCGCTAAAGGCAAGGAAAATAAATGAGACGCGCTAATGCCATAAAGAAGGATGCCGAACAGATCGGTACCGTCAAGGACCTTACCGGGGTGTTTGAAAGCGTCGCAAGCACACAGGTAGCTAAAGTAAAGAACAAGGTCGCTCTTTCCAAGGAATTTTTCCAGCTGCTCTGGACACGCTACAGTTCTATACGAATAGATCCCGGCTCGCGCATAACCGAACGCGACGAAAGCCAGGAGAAAAACAGGAAAGCATTCGTGATAATTTCCGCCGAATCGGGCCTGAGTGGAGATATAGACCTGCGGCTTATCGAAAGCATGCTTCAGGACTATGATGCAAAGGACACCGATATCGTCGTGCTCGGTTCGCATGGCGCCAACCAGCTGATGCAGCGCGGTATTCCCTTCATCCGATACTTTCAGGTGCCGGAAAGCGACAGCTACATCGACGTCAGTCCGGTGATCGAAACCATCGTGCCTTATTCAAGCATAACCGTATATTATGAAGAATACGTCTCTCTTGGTGTCCAGGATGTCAAAACCATTGACCTCATATCCAGGATGCGCGATATGAGCGAAGAAGTCAGTCCGGACGAAGATATTATGACCGACAAGGACACTATATTCGAACCTTCCTTGGATGAAATAGCGAATCAAATGGAAGCGACCATGATGACGCTGGCCTTAAGCCAGACCATCCTGGAATCAAGTCTGGCGCAGTCGGCCAGCCGCTTCAACGCCATGGCCGTAGCCAAACAGCATGCTTCCGACCTCCTGAGTGATTACAGGCTCGAATTCCACCGGGCCAAACGGGCCGACAGCGACCGGCGCATGCGGGAAATCATGATAGGTATCAAAAGGAAAAAAAGGCTGCATAGGGGGCGCAGATGAACCAGAAAAAAACCAAAAGCCATCTGGAAGAAATAGGGGTTATCCAATCACTGAACGGTCTCGTGGCAGAAGTTGAGATCCTGAATAAACAGCCGGAGAAAAAAGAACTTTTGATCGTCGAAGATTGTCCCGATGCCTTTTTAGAGGTTGATTTTTTCAGGGACGGAGCGGCGGTCTGCATCAACCTGACCAACAGTCGGGAACTGCGCTGCGGGCAAAAAGTGTTTAAAAGCAATACCCTAGCCAGCGTGCCCGTAGGGCCGAAAACCCTGGGCCGGGTATTCGACGCCCTGGGGAATCCTATTGACGGCGGTCCGCAGATTACCGAAAACCGCAAAGCCACCAGCGAAGCTACGGGGACCAAAAGCTATCGCAGCAGCCAAAAACTGGAATTGCTGGAAACGGGCATAAAGGTCATAGACTTCCTGACTCCGTTCGTAAAGGGTCGCAAGATCGGTATCGTCGGCGGCGCCGGCGTCGGCAAAACGGTATTGACCATGGAACTCATACACAACGTCACGCGGGACAAAAAAAGCCTCTCGATTTACTGCGGCGTCGGTGAACGCATACGCGAAGGAAATGAATTGTATGAAACCCTTAAGGAAACCAACGTACTGAAAAATACCGTGATGTTCTTCGGCCAGATGGATTACACGCCGGCTATAAGGGCCATGGTAGGTCCGGCGGCAGCGGCATCGGCGGAATATTTCCGCGACGAAGAGGGCCGCGACATACTGTTTTTTGTCGATAACATCTACCGGCATATCCAGGCACTGACCGAACTTTCTACCAACCTCGGCCTCATAGCTTCGGAGGGAGGCTATTCGCCTACGGTCTTTGCCGAACTCAGGCGCTTGGAAGACCGGCTCAGCTCTACCGAGAAAGGTACTATCACTTCAGTGCAGGCCGTATATATCCCGGCCGATGACCTGTCCGACCCGGCAGTGCAGGCGATTCAGCAGCAGCTTGATTCAGTCCTTGTACTTTCCCGAACGGTAGCCGAAAGCGGCATACGTCCCGCGGTCGACCTGCTTAAGACGACTTCCTCTCTGCTGACTCCTCAGATCGTCGGCGAACGCCACTACCGGCTCGCGGGCAAGGTCCAAGCCATAATGCAAAAGTACGAATCGCTGAAAAATATAATCGCCATAGTAGGCGAAAACGAACTGTCCGCCGCCGATAGGATAGACTATGAGAATGCTAAAAAACTAATAGCCTTCTTCTCGCAGGATTTCGCCGTAGCCGAGCATCTCACCGGCAAACCGGGCCAGTATTCTACTCTTGAACAAACATTGGACGGAATAGAAAAGATCCTGAGCAACGATTCAATACCCGAGCCGGACAAAGGCGAACCCAAGGAGGAAAAACCAGAGGAAAAACCAGAAGAAGAGCCAGAGGAAGATAAACCAGAAGAAGAAAAACAAAAAGACAGCAAATAGCCCAGGGAATACTTATGAGCCATAAAGATGAAGATGAAGAACTGACCGTCATCGCCCGAGCACCGTTTCATATATATTATGAAGGTCCCGCGGATGTCGTCACGGCGACCAATAAAGTCGGCCAGTTCGACATCCTACCCGGCCATGCTGATTTTTTCTCCATATTAAACCCTGGCGATGTTCTGATTGAAACCAAAACCAAGTCCTTGAACTTTCATATATCAAACGGTATCGTCGCCGTCCGCGATAACGAGGTCATGCTGTTCGTCAATATGTAGTGGGCGTCATCTACTGCATGACGATGTAATTGAAACTATAGCCGCCGGCTGATAAACCGCTGCCCCCTATACTGAAACTCCCGGAGGAGCTGTTCACATAGACGTTGGCTGCTCTGCCGACGGGCGTTATCACTACTCTGGGCGTACCACTATAAGAATTTCTAAAATGCACCGTAGCCAAAGTTCCGCTGCCTCCTCCCGCTCCGACACCGACGAATACGGTTCCTGCCGAGTCATTGCCGCTGATCGATGCGGAACCTGCCGCCGAACCACGGCTTACACTGGGGGTAGAGCCGGTTGTAATAAAATGCCCGCCTAGCTGTATGATGCTATCCGATACCAGGCTACTGACACGCAGAGTGCCTACGGATAATTGTCCGCCTATCGAGATATTACCCGATATATTAGCGGTATTGGCTGCAAGTCCTTGTACCCGCGCGGTTCCCGCCACGGCCAAGTCATTTCGAACATTTAGGTTAGATACCGTGCCGTCACCATTGACGTTCAGGTCGCTAAGTGAGGTCTTGCCAGCTTGCAACTGGGTCAAACTAGCGTCGGCCGCCGATAGCCTTTTGCTCAGAATAAGTTGTCCGCCTACGCTCACGTCGTCACCGATCCTCACTTTGCCATTGAAACGGGCATCGGGATTTACTATAAGCTCCACGCCCGTATCGCCTATAGGCCCACGTTTGACTCCCAATTTGTCCAGCGCTTCTTGACTGATGGCGACCTGTCCGGGCTCTACTTGGCTATTTTGAGACTGGCGTTTGACGACAAAGATAATGATTACGGAATTGATAAGCAAGATAGCCACCACAACCGCCAACCCCATAAAGGTGGCTTTGTGGCTTGGCCTATACGTACGGTGTGCGTGCTTGCCGGCCTTGGCTTTAGACGCTGAGGATGTATTTTCGGAAGACTCACGCGACGATGTATCCGTGTCAGCCTTAGGCGTCAATACTTCGGGAGCCGGTGGCTCTTTGCTTTGATTTTTTGGTTTGGAAGATGGTGAGTCCGCCATCTATTTTTACCTTTTGTTTTTAATGCTTTAGTTAGTATACCGCTTAAGTTAACGGGCTACAAATCATTTCAGCCCCGGACGGCCTTGCTGTTTGCAAAATCATTATGTTTCGTCAACAATTAAACTATGTTGAAGTGGCTTATGCGGAGTTGCGCCTTGTTGCTGGCAGCCGTACTTTGCAGCGGCTGCATAGTGGCCGTCACGTACGCCGAAACCCTGAAATCACCGAACTATCAGTTCGATGAAAGCGTTCTCGGCGCCGGCGGGGTGGTAAGGTCCGGTTCCGCCAACTACCAGACAGGCCAGTCCATCGGCGACACGGCAATCAATGAATCGTCTTCATCTAACTTCCAATTCCAGGCGGGTTCGCAAACCACGAGCGACCCTGCGTTGTCGTTCGCCGTCAATGACCCCAGTGTTAACTTCGGCGATTTCTCAGCCGCGGCCACAGCCACCGCGACCTCAAGCTTCTCAGTGTCCAACTATACAAGCTACGGTTACGCGGTACAGATGATTGGCGATCCGCCCAGTAATAACAATGATGAAATCACTGCGATGACGACTACCGGTCCTTCTCAGACCGGACAAGAACAGTTCGGTATAAACCTAGTAACCAATACGGTCCCTACATCATTCGGTGATGATCCTGATAACGGACAATTCGGCAACGGAGAAGCAGCCGCCAATTATAATACATCCAACCAATATCGTTATGTTGATGGCGAAACTATCGCCACCGCCCCTAAGAGTTCCGGTGTTACCGATTACACTATCAGCTATATAGTCAACGTGAGCAATCTTACTCCCGGCGGCCGTTACTCGTCCAGCCAATCGATCATATGCACGGGTGTATTCTAATAAGCCCGATTTAATTCGCTTTTTTGTTGACAAGCCACGCTGCTTATGCTAAACTTCCCTAAAGTTCGATAAATAAACAAAAATCAAAAATACAAAAATGAAAAAACAAAATAGATTAACAATACTGTTCGGCATAACAATTATGTTGGCCGGATTAGTGGTTCCGGCTTTTTTGGCCGGTAACGCTTCTGCGGCTCAGATAACCGTCCGTAGTCTGACCCTTCAGGCCGGGGCTACCGATGGTGGCTCAGAAGCCGGGGGCGTGGTTAACCATCTCTTTGGCTTTACCATACCGACTACCGGCAACGTAGGTTCGATCCAGTTCCTATACTGTACAACGGCCAGCGGTGCCTGTACGACACCTACCGGCCTTGTTACGACTTCATCTACATACGGCACTGAAACCGGCGCCACCGGCTTCAGCCTTGTTAATACGACCAACGGAGCTCCTTACATAACCCGTACGGCAGCTAGCATTTCCTCGGGTACGGCCGTAACTTATCAACTACAAAGCATTACCAACCCGACTACCGCCGACGAGACATTTTACGTACGTATTTCAACTTTTGCCTCTACCGATACCACAGGTGGAACCACCGACACCGGTACGGTAGCCGCCAGTACCGCTACGCAAATCGATCTGAGCGGAACTATGCCCGAATCATTGGTATTCTGCGCCGGCGGCACCGTCAGCACCACCGCGGGCGTGCCGGACTGCTCTACCGCCACCAGCGGTTCTGTGAGCTTCAATCAGCTCTTTTCACCTACCGACACTGCTACGGCTACATCCCAGATGGCCGCTTCGACCAATGCCGGCGCCGGTTATGCGATAAGTGTGAACGGTCCTACTTTGACATCCGGCTCAAATACTATAACGACCATAAGTACTGCCGGTGTAGGCATACGCGGTACCAGCCAGTTCGGTATGAATCTCAAGGCCAATACGACCACCACTTCCAACCCGGCTGTAGGTAGTGAAGTTGCGCCGGCCGCCAACGGCACCAACTACAAAGGCCAGGCATCCACCGATTACGATACTGTCGATAACTTCAAATTCGTATCCGGGAATACCGTAGCCGCCAGTGATAACGGTGGCGCCGGCGGTACGGACGCCCAGATCTTCACCGCTTCTTATATAGTCAACGTACCCGGTAGCCAGCCTGCCGGTACCTATACTACAACTCTTACATATATCTGTACTCCTACCTTCTAGTAAAACCTTATGTAAAAAACTCTAATATAGGTTTTGTTTTTTCCGTGCTTGTGCTAATATTTTGGCAGAGCGTGAGCGGGAAGCGTTTGCCTCTCTGTTAACAGTCAGCAGAGAAAATGAAAAGACAAAACACATTAGCAATATTCTTAAGCGTTACTTTCATGTTACTGGGCTTGGCCTTGCCGGTCTTTCTGCCGAATTCCGCTTCTGCGGCTCAGATAACCGTCCGTAGCCTGACTCTTCAGGCCGGGGCTACCGATGGCGGTTCCCAGCCCGGCGGCGTGGTTGATCATCTCTTTGGCTTTACCATACCGACTACCGGCAACGTAGGTTCGATCCAGTTCTTATATTGCACTACTGCCAGTGGAACTTGTACTACCCCGACGGGGTTGGATACGACCGCTGCGACTTTGGGCAGTGAAACCGGCGCCACCGGCTTCAGTATTGTTAATACGACTAATGGGTCACCCTATATAACCCGTACGGCTTCCAGCATTAATACAGGAACAGCCGTAAGCTACCAATTACAGTCCGTCACTAATCCGACTACCGCCGACGAGACATTCTACGTCCGTATTTCAACTTTTGCCTCTACCGATACCACAGGTGGAACCACCGACACCGGTACGGTAGCCGCCAGTACCGCTACACAGATAGTCCTTACCGGTACTATGCCTGAGTCCTTGATCTTTTGCGCCGGCGGCACCGTCAGCACCACCGCGGGTATACCTGATTGCTCTACCGCCACCAGCGGTTCCGTGAGCTTCAACCAACTTTTCTCACCCAGCGATACAGCCACTGCCACCTCCCAGATGGCCGCCTCGACCAATGCTTCGTCCGGTTATAGCATAACTGTGAACGGCACTACCTTGACATCCGGTTCGAATACTATTCCCGCCATGGGGACGGCAACAACCGGTGTTAAAGGTACCGGGCAGTTCGGTCTGAACCTCAGGACCAATACTACTGCGACCTCCAACCCGGCTGTAGGCACCGATGTAGCTCCTGCGGCCAACGGCACCAACTACAAAGGCCAGCCTTTTACCGGTTACGATACTGTAGATACCTTCAAATTCGTTAGCGGGGACTCTGTTGCTAAAAGTGATAACGGCGGTGCCGGCGCCACTGATTCCCAGATCTTCACGGCAGCTTATATAGTTAACGTGTCAGGTAGCCAGACTGCCGGTACTTACACCACCACCTTGACTTATATCTGTACGGCTACGTTTTAATCCTTATGAAGAAAACCGCTTATTTCATCACTTTGTGGCTAATCCTTGCTGCTTTCTGTTTAAGTCCGGCTATGCCGGCGGTTTTAGCGCAAACTTCAACTAATAATCCCGACACATCCGGCAACGGTCAGGCGCTTGAAATAGCCCCGCCGGTTATAAACGTATCCGGAAAACCGGGAGAAACCATTAAAACCACTCTTAAGCTCCGTAATATTTCAAGCGGCCAGCTGATTGTAACCAATCAGATAAACGACTTCGTAGCCGCCGGAGAAGATGGCACACCGAAAATAATTACCAAGAAGAACGATAATAATCCTTACTCGTTGACCGATTGGCTGAACCCACTGCCAAGCCTGCTTATAAAATCCCGACAAATAAAAGATTTGCCGGTGATAATAGAGATTCCAGAAAACGCATCGCCGGGGGGACATTATGGGGTTATCCGGTTCACCGCTACGCCGCCAAAGCTGGATGGCACCGGCGTTTCGCTATCGGCCAGCCTTGGAGCTCTGATGCTGGTAACTGTAGAGGGAAAGGCTAAGGAAAGCCTATCCGTAGAAGAATTTTCGGTGATGCAGAATGGCAAAGCAGGTACTATATTTGAGTCTACTCCCTTAACATTTTTGGAAAGAATACGTAACACCGGCAATATACATGAACAGCCGGTCGGCCGGATCACCATAACCAATATGTTCAACAAAAAGATCGCGGACGTTAATGTTAACCTCAACGGCAACAACATCTTGCCGCAAAGTATCCGCAGGTTCGAACAACCGCTTGATAGTTCCATAATCGGCAACAAGAAGCTGTTCGGCCGTTATAAGGCCGATTTAAAGCTTGTCTATGGCAAGGATGGAAAAGTGCTGAATTCAAGCATTGTATTTTGGGTCATACCTTATCGCCTGATCGGGTTGATAATACTGCTGCTAATAGTCGGGTTCTTTGCCTTAAGGTTCCTGATCCGCCGCTATAACCGCCGCATTATAAGTAAGGCCCAGAACCAGAAACCGCAAAACAAGAACGATTAGCCTAACCGATATTCGATCCAAAATATAGCCATAACCGCCGATTTAAACTGGTATAATATACCCTATGTTTGACCGAATGCGAATAATACACCATAGCCATAGTGGCCGGTTCCGTCCGCATGAATATACGTCTTATCCGATATTATTTTTGCTGATAATAGTAACCGGATTGACTTTGACCCTATGCTCCGTATCGGCCGGGCCACCGCCTCCGGAAGCAAATTCCATAAGCCTGTCGGGAACGTTTCCAAAAGACCCTCCCAAGGTAGCCGCAACCATCGCTTCTCCCGGAGGCGGACAGCGTTTTACTTCTTCTCCAATAACCATTGAAGGAACATGCCCCAAGGATACGATAGTAGAAATATTTAAGAACAACATCTTCGCCGGATCCACTCCCTGCAAAGACGGCCGTTATTCATTACGGGTGGACCTTCTGATAGGCCGTAATTTGATCGTAGCGAGGGTTTTTGATGTATTAAACCAAGCCGGACCTGACTCGAATAAGATCACAGTTTTTTATGACCAGAGCGGGCCTCAGGGAGCGGCTCTGGTACCGTTAAATTTCTCCGGATCACAATTACTGTTGAATACGGACGCCGTATACCGCGGCGTATTTCCCGAGGACGAACTTGACGTACCCATAAGCATCATCGGCGGCGAAGCACCTTATGCCGTCAACGTACAGTGGGGAGATTTGGATAACAATATAATCCCGCGCAAGAATAATCAGGTATTCCGGGCCAGTCACGCCTACGACAAGCCGGGAACCTACCAAATAACCATACAAGCTACAGACTCGCGGTCGCGCGTAGCGTTTTTAACGGTAGCTGCAATTGTGAACGGTCAAACGGCCGCAACAACCGTAAGCGGCATATCAAAGTCATCGGTTAACAAATTATTATTGCTCTGGCCCTTCTACACCAGCGCGGCCGCCATCGTGTTCAGCTTCTGGCTTGGCGAGCGGCGCGAGAAGCGGATTTTAACAAAAAATATTGTCCAACATCACTCTATTTGAACACAAATTTTACCCATCCAAAACACTTGTAAAAACGCCCGTCAATGTTTATGCTTTACACCAGGTAGAACTACTTATGTGCTAGAAGCTACTACCACTAAAGTCAAAAATTAATAAGAAGTAAAAACATGGTTACAGGGGCGAAATTCAAATGCCACTTACAGTCATTGATAACCCTATTGGCAGGAATTGTGTTCGTAAGTGCTTTTTTATTATTAGCGACCTCTGTTAATGCGGCTTCCGGCATCAATCAGCGAATGAATTTCCAGGGACGATTACTAAATGCCCAGGGAGCAACCGTACCAGATGGATTTTACAATATACAGTTTAAGATCTATCAGGACGGTGACGGCCAAACCGCTGGAAATACCACCGGTACGCCGGCCGGTGCATTGAAATGGACCGAAGATTACCTTAATGCAAATGGCGATGGAATCCAGGTAAAGAACGGTTTTCTATCTGTTGAACTTGGTTCGATCAGTCCGTTCGGCTCCAGCATAGACTGGAATCAGGATACTTTATGGCTATCGATGAATATCGGCGGGACCGGAGCTGCATGTACCCCATTCTCAAACTGTAGTCCTGACGGAGAAATGTTGCCTATGAAACGACTTACTTCTACGCCCTACTCTCTTAATTCCGGCCTTTTGGGCGGGCTTTCCAGCTCACAATATGTACAATTCGCACAAGGCGTACAAACCGATTCTTCCAGTAATAACAGCCTTTATATAAACAAAACCGGATCCGGGAACCTGGTGGTCCTGCAGTCTTCCGGTGTTGAGTCCTTTGTCATCGATAATGCCGGCGACGTCGCATTCGGAGCCAACTCCGACCATACTATCTCGGTCACGACAGCCGCTGCCGGTTTGGCCGGACGTTCGCTGAGTATAGTAAGCGGCGATGCTGCGGCCGGCAGTAATTTAGCCGGTGGTAATCTTATACTTCAAGGCGGGGCCGGTGACGGGGCCGGTGCTAGTGGCAGCGTCATCGTACGGTCCAATACGACCAATTCTGCTGCTGCTTTTCAGGTACAGGATTCGGCCGGTGCGACCGTAGTTAACGTGGATACAGCTACCGCTACCGCTGCCATCGGTAATAGTACCAGCCAGGGTTCTTTGGCCGTTCATGACGGCAACGGACAGACTACTACCCTTCGGGCCGGGGACTCCACCGGCGACCTCGTCTTTACATTGCCCGTCAGTACCGCCGCCCAAGCCGGCGATTGCTTAAAAGACACCAGCGGTACCGGCACGCTCGGTTTTGCTGACTGTGCTGATCTCACGCTTCAAGATTCGTATAACTTATCTGTCGGTGGGACGACGCCGGAGATAAAGGTAGACACTACCCGAGGCGCTTTAGACATCCAGGATGCCGACACGCCGACTGGCGGCACGCTTCTGGCCGTCCGTCTCAGCGATGACGGCGGAGGCCTCGGCGATACTATCCTTGACGTGGATGTGAACGGCGTTGGTCTCGGTCACAGCAGTGCGCTGGACGGCACACTACTATTTAGAAACGCCAATAACACCAATGTTGTTACCCTAAAAAGCGGCGCGACCAGCAGCAGCTATAGCATTACCCTGCCGCCCGCTTTGAGCGGCAGCGGAGCGTGTTTGGTCGATACCGACGGAAACGGCACGCTCGGCTTCAGCAGCTGTGATGGTGCCAACGCCTATGTTCAAGGCGGTAACAGCTTCGGTGCTACAGCAGTGCTCGGTACGACCGACCCCAACAGTCTGTCGTTTATTACCGACAGCAATACGGTGCTTAGCCTAAGCGGCGTTAACGGAGCGGCGACATTCCAGAACAGTGATGATTCTTCAAGCGCCCTGAGGGTCTCAAACGCCGGCGGCAACAGCGTACTCACGGTAGATACTGCCGACGGGTTGGTTCTGTTTGGTTCGCCCGGTAATGTCGACGGCAAGTTAATCGTCGCCAATGCCACTAACACCAATACCGTTACTATATCCTCTGTTGCTCCCAGCACAAACCAGTCCATCCTGCTGCCGAACCTCAGCGGTACTTTGTGTCTTAGTAGCGGTAACTGTGCCGGACTTGGCGGCAATGGTGATATTCTCCAAGGTGGCAACAACTTCGGTACCGATATGGTTATAGGTACTAACGATCCTTTCAATGTTAGCGTGGAAACAGACGGTCAAACCCGCCTGACAGTCGATACCGCCGGGGATGTCGGTATCGGCGGGACCAGTTCAGGCAGCCGGTTGTCAGTATCAAGCGCCATCGATAATATAGGCGCATTCACAGTGGTATTAACAGACGATTTTGACGCGAACATCGATAGCACGCAATGGACCGCCACCGGCTCTACTGTCGCTGACACTTCATGCGACAGCGATTCGGGTAATTCTCTACGATTTGAAGGCAGCACCCGTCAAGCCGAAACGATTGACGTCGACGTATCAAGCGGCGGCACCGTATCGTTCTACATTTACAGCCCGAATAACGGCACCGGTAACTGTCAGGAGGCGGAAGCCAATGAGGATCTATTCTTAGAGTATTCTACCAACAACGGTGCTAACTGGACGACCATAGCTAGCTATCAGGCCGATATCGACCCGATGGTTCAGGTCAACGAAACCATACCGGCTGGTGCAGAGACCAGCGACACCCGTTTCCGCTGGCGCCAGAGTTCCTTCAGTAGCGGTAATGACCATTGGGCCATCGACACGGTCATGGTCGCCGCCTTCACCGGCCAAGGTGACGGGGCTTTAAGCGACGATTTCGACCCATCCCGCGACGCTACCCAATGGTCTTCGACCAACAACGCTACCGCCGATACCGTCTGTGGCGGTAGCGGCAGTGTTTCCGGCAACGCCCTGCGTTTTGACGGCGCAGGCCAGCGCGATACCACTTCTAACAACATTGACTCCTCGGGCGGCGGATTGATCTCATTTTACCTGTACTCGCCGACCGGTGGCGGTACGGGCTGTGAGCAACCGGACGCCGGTGAGAATATGGTGCTCGAATACTCGACAAACGCCGGCGGCAACTGGACGACGATTAATACCTATACTCCATCGGCAAATCCCATTACCGAGATCAATGTATTAATTCCGTCCGGCGCACAAGCTGCCTCCACGCTTTTCCGCTGGCGCCAAGCTACCCACTCTGGAAGTGGATTCGATAACTGGTCCATCGACAATGTATCCATCACAGTCAATACCCCGCCCGGTGAAATCGGCTCTACCATTTATGCCTATAATAGTTCGTCGGATGTGACCGATCTGTTACGGTTGGCGTCGGATTTCGGTGGTGTTGAAAGTATAAAATTCCGGGTAGAGTCGAACGGTGACGTTTATGCCGACGGCACCTTCTTCGGGGCTGGCGGGGTCACTACGGGTTCAGCCGACCTGGCCGAGGTTTATCGCAACTATGATCGGGCTAAACCGGGCGATGTCGTCGTCTTTACCGACCCTTACAGCGTGGTCAAATCTGCCAGCCCGGGCCAGCCGGGACTGGCAGGCGTAGTATCGACGCGGCCGGGTTTCACACTTAATGCCGACGAAGAGGGTGTCCCGGTCGCACTCTCCGGTCGCGTACCGGTGAAGGTCAGTGTAGAAAATGGTGCAATTCAAAAAGGTGATTACCTGACCAGCGGACCGAACGGTAGGGCTCAAAAGGCCACCGGTGCCGGACCGACTATCGGCATTGCTCTTCAAAATGCGACCCATGACGGCAAAATCGAAGTGTTTGTCCATCTTGGCTATTACGATCCGGTGGATGAAGCCATTTCTCAAGGCGACGTGTTGTTGATGCTTCAATCATCCGATCTAGCCGTTGCGCAATTGAACGTCAGCGGCCAAGCCTCAATCGGTTCACTCCAGGTTTCCGAAAACGCCTACGTCGGTGGCAAACTTACAGTCCGCACTGCACACATCGCTTTCACGCTTACTCTCGGTAGCCATATAGTCAGTCAGAGCGAGGCCGTTACTCCTGAGGCGCTCGCGGCGCTCGGTTACGAAGATAAAGCACCTGAAGATGCGGTCAAATCCGACGGTACCGATACGGCCGGCAATCTCAATTTCACGACCGGACCGACACCGGCCGATGGCAAGTTGTTGAAGATTACCTTCCATACTCCTTATGAAAGTAAACCGCGGGTCATCCTGGAAGCCAACAACGCCCATAGCGCCGCTTTGCAGACATTTGTCACTAAAACAGATGACGGCTTCATCCTGCATTCGATTACCCCGCCCCAAGCTGATAAGACCTACTCCTTCGACTATATAATCATCGGCAGCGAAGTCGTCAAAAATCCCTAAGGCTCAGCGCGGTTGCGTCTGGTAGTCCTTGATCGAAGCCGAGACCTGTGAATCTTCTTTGAGGTTTTCGAAGAATAAAATCTGATCGCGGCTGATGACCATTTCGTCCACCGGGCCATGGATTTCTTCTCCAAGTTTTATGAGCTGGACACCTGATGTTTGTTGATCGCTGGTCTGTTGCGGATTCTGAGAGTTTCTGTTTGCCGATTGCGTCTGCAGGTAATAAATATCGCTCAATCGCATATATTCCGCATTAACGGTGGCCAATTTGCCGAAATAGACCTGCCCGTTAGTCAAAAAGACCGCCTGATACTTATTATCGTCAATCGTCTCGGCGGTTGTTGTCGGTCGAAAAGCGAACCATGCGCCTACTAAAGCGCCGACAATAATGACAATCGCTACGATGGATACGAGCCGTTTCTTTTTTAAAAACCGCTTGCGACGCGGGGCCGACTTTCCATTACTGTTGGCAGATTGGCCTGAGCTATTCACACTTATCGGTATGTTCACCTCTGTTTTCTCCGAAAACCTTATCCTTTATTAAAATAAATCATAGCATAAAAAGTTTTAACTACGCTATTTAACTAACATATCCCCTATCACCACGCCGGACTGTTTGTAGTAAAAACAGGTCACGGTAACGGCCCATTTACCGACCGGCGCTGAATTATATACTGGCCAGTCCCAGCTTACGACACCGAACTCATCAACTTTTTTATCGATCAGAGCGGAGTTTTTATACTCTACGTCTTTGTCATTTTTATCTTTGTAGCTGACCTTTATCTTGCATTCCGACTTAGGGTTGGTTTTGACAGTTATCGACGCCTCTGAGCCCCGTTTGACCGGTGAGGTAATGGTCTGGACGACAACGCTTTCCTTAGCCTTGGGTGAAAGCTTTGGCGGTTCTATCACCGGCGGGGATGGCGGCTCCGGCAAAGGAACCGATTGCTCGGTATTTTGCTGGTTGTCCGCATATCTTATATACAATATTCCAGCCACCACCAGAAATAAAAGCAGCACCATGGCACTTAAGAAAATCTTCAAGGCCGTTCTAATGTATTTTTTTGTCACTTTCTCCGGGTTCCTTTGTTTCACCCCATTTTATGTGCGTCTTATCATAGCACGCCCCTTCTTTGGAATTATAGTTAAGAAAGTTATAATTTCCATGACGTGCCATCAAGATACGAAAGAAACCCTAAATGAGCCTAGGCATAGGCATAATCGGATTGCCGAACGTTGGGAAATCCACCTTCTTCAATGCGCTTACCGGCAATAAAATATTGGCTGCTAACTACCCCTTCGCCACTATCGAGCCGAACACCGGCATTGTAGGGGTTCCCGATTCACGGCTCCAGCGGTTGGCGGAGTTGTACGGTTCAAAAAAGATTGTTCCGGCCACCGTAACCTTTGTAGACATCGCCGGTTTGGTCAAAGGAGCCAGCGAAGGCGAAGGTCTGGGCAATCAATTCTTGGGTCACATCCGCAGCACAAATGCCATTTGCCACGTCGTGCGCGCATTCAATGACAACAATGTAGCGCACGTCGATGAACAACGTGACCCGAAAAAAGATATAGAAACGATCAATACCGAGCTGGTATTGGCTGATCTGCAAACTACGGACAAACGTCTGGCCAAGCTGGAAAAGGAAGCCAAGGCAAACCCTAAATTACAGCCTGTCTTAGAAGAAATCAAAAAAGCAAGGACCATCTTAGACGGCGGAACGCCGTTGAACCACGCAGACCAGGAAATAAGCCAGGAATTGATAGCCGATTTGCAACTCACTACCGCAAAACCGGTAATCTATGTATTCAACGTCGATGAGCAAACACTGGCCGACGATAAAAGAAAAGCCGGCCTGCAAGAGCTCGTCGGCAATGCCAAAACGATCTTCGTCTGCGCCAAACTGGAAGAAGAATTACAGGGCTTATCCAAAGCCGATGCCGAGGAACTGCTCTTAACTTACGGTGTTGATCAGCCAGGCTTGGATAAGGCCATCCATAGCGCTTATGAGACACTTGGCCTGCAAAGTTTTCTGACCGCCGGGGAAAAGGAAACCAGAGCCTGGACCGTCCACAAAGGTTCGACCGCGCCGCAAGCTGCCGGCGTGATCCATTCCGATTTCGAGCGGGGGTTCATCGCCGCTCAGGTAGTAAATTACACCGATTTAATAGCAGCAGGCTCGATTGCGAACGCCAAAGCCGCTGGTAAAGTACGTACCGAAGGCAAGGACTACGTAATGCAACCTGATGACGTAGTAGAATTCCGGTTCAATACCTAACTTTACGGGAGCGCGGAATGAATCCGATGCTTCAGCCGCACTTCCCAGTCCTTTATCATCCTGTTAGACTATTAATTAAGAATGAATGCGCTTGATGTAGTTGGGTTGGAAAAGACCTATGGTAATAAAACGAAGGCGCTTCAGGGCATCGATTTGGAAATCCCTGAAGGATCCTTCTTTGGTTTGCTCGGTCCTAACGGCGCAGGCAAATCAACGCTTATACATTGCATTATGGGCCTGGCAGTCCCGACCGCCGGTCAGGCTTCGGTCTTCGGCCACGATATAATTACCGATTATCAAGAAGCGCGGGCGCAGATAGGACTAGCGCCGCAAGAAATTAACCTGGACTGGTTTTTAACCGTCGAGGAAACCCTGGACTTTCACGGCGGCTATTATAGGATGCGCAAAAAAGAACGACAAAAACGCATCAAGGAACTCCTAAAAGATTTCTCGCTTACCGATAAGCGCAAGGACAGAAGCATGTTCTTATCAGGCGGAATGAAACGCCGAGTGGTGCTGGCGAGAGCCTTGATGCACCGGCCGAAAATGCTAATTCTGGATGAACCGACGGCCGGAGTGGATGTAGAGCTGCGTCTGGAGCTATGGAAATACATGAAGAAAATCAACGAAGCCGGTACGACCATCCTGCTTACCACGCATTATATCGAGGAAGCCGAGCAACTCTGCGACAATATTGCGCTTATCAGCAAAGGCAAGATCATCCAGACCGGTACTGCCGAGAGTTTGAAAAAGCATTACAAGCAAAAAACACTTGAGGACGTGTACCTGAAAGTAGTCGGACGCAGCGAGCTTACCCGCAGCAGCCTGCAAACCGGAGAGATAAAATGACGGAGCGGTTTATCATACGCTGGCTGCCGTTCTGGACCGTACTCCGCCGCGAGCTTTCCCGTTTCTGGAGCATCAAACGCCAGACTATCTTCGGACCGCTTTTAGAAACATACCTTTACATCAGCATCTTCGGTGCGGCCCTGGGCAGCCGAATCAACGAACTGGACGGCCACCGCTACATAATCTTTATAGTACCGGGACTCATAATGATGAGTTTTGCCATAAATATATTCATTAACAATTCCTTTTCGATACTCCAGCAGAAGCTGCAGCGTGCGATCGACGATCAATTGGCCTCGCCGGTCTCCAATACCGAATTGCTTGCCGCATTCGGGTTAGGAGGATTCATCCGCGCTACGATAGTATCCGGCATTGCCCTTATAACTGCAAAGATCCTGTTACCGGACCTGCCGATAGCCCACCCGGTAATGTTTACGCTCAGCTTTATTTTCATCGGATTGTTCTTTGCCATGGCCGGAGTTCTCGTGGGTTTGCGGGCGGAAAAGTTCGATGATATAAGCCTTTATCAAAATTTCATACTGCAGCCGCTGATATTCTTAGGCGGGGTATTTTATTCAGCCAGTTTGCTGCCGGGTATATTTGAAACGCTGACCAGGTTCAACCCGGTTTATTACATGATAAGCACTCTTAGGTACTCGATGTTGGGTGATACCGATATTAACCCGAATATCAGTCTGACAATTATAGCCGTCGTCGGATTGTTGCTTTTTGGGCTGAATTACCGGCTGTTCAAAAGCGGCTATAAATTGCGGGCCTAGGGCGTATTATCGGCTCTCGATAGCTTTGGTAATCGCGGTAACCTGCTTGAGATTGCCGCCTTCGCTCATGATTACCAAAACATAGCTGCGCTGGCCATGGGTTACTATACCGGCATCATGGGCAACGGCCTGCATCTCGCCGATTTTGACGGCTGTCCTACAGTCACCGCAACCCGGAGTGATGCCTTTTTTAAGGATCTGCTGGTACAGCGCATCAAATACGAATCTGCGTGCATTATCGCTAAGCATCTGTCCTTTTTTCAGCCTTATGAAAAATTCTCCGATATCGGCGGCCGTGGCTTCTCTTCCCTTGTTCTTGGTAATCATGGTGTTTTTATAGCCGTTTTTTTCGGCAAGATCATTTATATATTCCCACCCTATGTAATCGCCCAGGGTCTCGCCGCAGGCACTATCTGAACTCCTTAGCATCTCATAGATACAAGTCTCGATGTTTGTACCGTCATCCATCCAGGTATAAGCCCATTTTTCATACGGCAGTTTGCTTTCCAACGCTTCTAAAAGGAATAATTTATAGAGACTGCCCGCCGCAAAAACATGGTCAGTGTTGATGCTTACCGTACTACTGCTTTTTAAATCATATAGGAAAACAGACCAGTTCTGCGTTTCGGGGAAAGTAGCTAACTTATCGCTTATCAAATCTTTTAATTCTTCGTTTTCTTTTCTGATTTCCGGTAGAGCCTTCTTATCCGATTCAGGCTCTGCCTGCGCTACACTGTCAACGTCGATGGTTTGGCGGCTTTGTAGCGCACCTATATGCTTGATGGCTGGAATTGCCAGGTTAGTCACAGTAAAAAAACCACCGCCCACTACAAGCAAGGTGCTTGCGTGCAGTGCCATGGCCCGAAAACGGTTCTTACGAAAAATGACACCATAACGATGATGAAAGTATGTACTTCGGCCGGTATTGAAGAATTTTGATTTGTATTTAAACATTTTTATTTAAAAGAGCCTGTAGAAAAACATCAGGCCCGTGCAGCGGACCAAAACATTTTCTGCCAGGCTCTTTTCTGTTTGTTGTTTTAGCGTTTTGTTTCGTTTTTAGCAACCGAGGTCGCCATGCTTAACTTAACAGCAAGGAAAAACGTACGCAAGACTAATTTTTTGTGCACAAAATCCACACGATTGAGTAATTATTTATATTTTCTTCGTATACTACTGTATAGAGATTCATTTATAACAAATATACTGTTTTCAGGTGTTATTCCAATCTGTGGATAACTTATTGTACTCTAATAGATGTTCAAATAATGTATTCACCAATTGAGAATAATGTTTCTCATGGTCTCGACAATCTCTTGGTGCTTTGGAAGTTGATTATTTTTGTAGTAATGATCCGTACTATCCACGTATTCCTCTACCGTACCGAGGCAACAAATTTTGTCAGCCACCAGATGCATCTTATCTACAGCCTCGACACTGGCGACCGGTGTGGCTATGATAATCTCCTTGGTTTTTATCGGTTTTAAGAAATCAGCTGTTACGTCAATCGATAAGCCATTTCTAAAACCGTCGGAAACTATGATGACCGTATGATTTTTTAAAAGCTGTTTAGGGATATCCGTGCCCTCATCCCCTATCCTGTTCAATTTTTGAAAAGCCAAGACACGCTTTTCTTCTATAATACTGCGATAATCACTATTCAATGCTTCAAGCTCACCGGTTGAATATTCGTTATTGTAAGTAAAGGTCCCGGCAGAACTCATGGTAGCCAATGGCTTCTGCTCGCCCGGCAGGGCTACGTCTTCCATGACCAGCAAATAAAGTGCCGTGTGCAATGTCTTGGCTATCTCAGCCCCAACTACGACACCGCCCTCTGTCAGACTTACTACTACGCAATTTTCCTTTTTGTAGTCTTTT
Source organism: Saccharimonadales bacterium (SeqCode) (assembly GCA_036276755.1). Taxonomy (GTDB): domain Bacteria; phylum Patescibacteriota; class Saccharimonadia; order Saccharimonadales; family 2-12-FULL-41-12; genus JANWLD01. Next base: position 48,728 of record DASUOG010000028.1, read on the forward strand.
AGCTTTTCGGCGATAATTCTTCCGGCTTCTTGGCGGTCGGCAAAATATCTCATATAAATGTTAGTTTATCATGATAAACCAGGAACAGTATGCCTAGCGAACAGGCTTAAGCAAATAGAACCTCTCCAGATTGCCTTTCGGGCCCGGCACCAGAGAGTCGGACTTATCAATTATCTTATAATATGGCTTTGCCCAGCCCTCAAAAGCTTTTAAAACTTTACGTCGGATATTCTCATTTTTGATGACGCCTTTATGCTTATGCAAACTGTCCGTAGTTTCAAATTGCGGTTTTACCATGGCTATTACTTCCACGTCATAATCTATTAGGCTGAGTAAATGACCTAAAACCAGCCTAACACTTATAAACGATACGTCGATAAGACAATAATCAATTTTTGTACTCAGGTTTTTAACATCTCGTATGTCCGTCTGTTCATGAAGCTCGATACGTTGATCCGTTTTTAAGCGTTGATCCATCTGATTCTTTCCAACGTCTATGGCAATGATCTTGGCTGCCCCGTGTTGTAGAGCATAATCGGAAAAGCCTCCGGTGCTGCTTCCAACGTCCAAAACGGTCTTGCCCTGGAAATCAAGCTTGAGCTGGGTAGCAACCGACTCCAGCTTCAATCCGCCTCTTGAAACATATCTTATAGGCGCTGTAAGTTCGACAATAGCATTTTTTGACATTTTAAAACCGGGCTTAAGCACGACCTTTCCATTCACTGTCACTTTTCCCAGCTTTATATGGTTTTCTGCCTGGCTCCGGGTTGCTGCCAGACCTCTTTCAACCAAATGATTATCAAGCCTGGTTGTGCTCATGCTCAATCTTTTCTGCGCTCACGGTAATTACCCGTTGTCGTATCCACACTGATAATATCGCCGGTTTTTATGAAAGCCGGTACTTTGATAGTAGCCCCTGTTTCCAGCTTCGCATCCTTGGTTAAGGCGGAGCTGGTATCTCCGCGCACCACGTTTTCAGCGTAATCGACTTTGAGATCAACATTCTTGGGTATCTCAATATTAATAACTCTACCGCTAAAGCTCTGGGCCACGACCTCCAACCCCTCGGTCAAAAATCTACTTTGAGCCCCCAACATGGCCTGTGGGACTTCATAGGTCTCATAAGAAACCTTGTCCATAAAAAATAACTTTCCGCCATCTGCATACAAAAATTGGGCAGTAGAATTTTGAATGTCAGCGGATTGGACCGAGCCGTTACCTTTGTAAGTTTTTTCTAAAACCTTGCCGTCGGAGAGACTTTTTATTTTGACATTTACTATTGATCCACCGCGACCCAATACTTTTTGACCATATTCAATAACCTTGAACGGTTCGCCGTCGATCTGGAATATGGTTCCTTTCTTCAAGTCAGTTATCGATAATGCCATTTAATTTCTCCTTTTATTAGGAAAGGGCGGCGCCGGTTACCTCTCAACGAACGGGTCCCGATTTATTCAGACTACACTACCCGTTCTGCACAAAAGGCAGAAGACCGATATGACGGGCTCTTTTTATAGCGACAGCCAGTTTTTTCTGCTGGCTTTCGCTTAGACCGGTTTTTTTGCGGGATTCTATCTGGCCGTATTGATTCACATACCTTTGCAATGTCTTGAAATCCTTGTAGTCAAAGTATGCTATATCTGTTTTGTGCTTGAATATTTTTGCCATCTTCACTCCTTTTGGTTGCGTTTAGTTATTAGTCCTAGAAAGGGATGTCATCGAGATTAATCGGCTCATCGTCAACGTCTTCGATTGTTACATTCTTGTCTTTTTTCTTGTCTTTCTTTGCAGGCTCAGCATCCACCGGACCGGACCGTGAGGATGCCGGCGGTTCGCTTCCTTCACCGCCTCCTCGGCTGCCCAAGAAGGTGACGTCCAGAGCTACGACTTCGAGCTTACTACGCTTTTGGCCGTCCTGCTCCCAATTCCGGCTTTGCAAACGTCCGCTCACTAATACCGGACGACCTTTTGTAACATATTGTGCGACACGCTCCCCGAGCGGACCCCAAGCTACTACATCCACATAGTCCGTAGCCTCCTGCCACTCTCCATCTTGCCCTTTATAGGCTCGATTAAGAGCAAGGCTGAAATTACAAACACTCTGCCCGCTGGGAATCTGCCTGATTTCCGGATCGCGGGTTAGGTTACCCATCAATGTTACCTGGTTAAAACTTCTAGCCATCATCTACTCCTTTTGGTTAACATTGTACTATTCTTTTTCTTTTTCTTCTTCGGCATCCGCTTCGTCGTCAGCAGCTTTTCGTTCAGCAGCTCTTTTAGCCTTGGCGGCCCTTGCCGCTTCGGCCCTGGCGATGGCTTTGAGATCCGGCTTCGTAATCAGATAACGGATCACTTCATCTGTGATGTTCAGCGCAGACTCTACCTTGGCTATGTTTTCCGCCGGCAATTGTACCGTATAAAATACATACACCGCGTGATCGTGTTTTTTTATCGGGTAAGCTAGTTTTTTCTTGCCCCAGTTATCGTCTTTGACGACCTTGCCTTTGTTTTCTGAAAATATTTTTTCTACCTTGGCAGACGGTTTGCTCAGGTCAATTTCCAGGTGCGGATCAAATAAAACCGCGACCTCATACTCATTCATAGAATCTCTCCTCTGGTTATGCCTGCGCGCTTCACAATTGGCCGCAAGCTGAGTTAACAATCAATAAATATTAACAAAATCACCTCTGTTAGTCAAGTATGGACGATCGGCAGGGATTACTTCAGACTTCCACGGCGCGCAGATGCACATCGGGCAAAGGTGTACCCCGGCTAAAGAATTCAATAGTCCGTGCCATATAGCCCCGCGGCGGCAGTTGGGGTTCACTTCTTTGCAGCTCCGGATCGGGTTCTACCGCGACAACCGGATCAGGCTCTGCCGCGACAAAGAATTCATCCCTGGCCGTAACCGGAGGACTTTGATCTACTTCTATAGGATCAAATAGCGGGTCAATGGCCGTTATGCCCAAACCGCTGGGTATCACATCGATTCTGGCGAGTATCGCTTCAGGATCCGCGCCGTTACTGCTCAAAGCGGCTTCAACCTTTCTTGCGCTTTCAATCGGGGCAAATAATCTGTCATCCTCGATTAATCTACGCCCATCTGCAGCAGCATCGGCTACGTCGCCTTCTATGGGTGCATAAAGTTCATCTAAAGCCGTTATGCCGTGTCCGTTGACAATATCTTTCTCACCAACCAAGATTTCTCTGGTAGGTTCTCCATTTCCTGTGGTCATTGTATTTTCCTTTTTTACCTCTGCTGTGCTCGAATTTATCACAAATAATACTATAAGTCCAGAGTTTAACAACGATGTCAAAGCGGACTATTTCAGGGGATCTTCCGGCTGGTCGGGCATATCATCATACACGTCTCCGGACATGTTGCCGCCGCCAAAAACATCATCCATGCTATTGACCAGTACCTCTCGCGGCCGGGAACCGTCAGCTTGGCTGACTATTCCCTGCTCCTCCATGGTTTCGATCAGACGGGCGGCGCGGGCGTAACCGACACGTAATCGTCTCTGCAATAAGCTTGTGCTGGCCTTCCTGCCCTCGATGACCACTTGCACCGCATCACGCCACAAGTCATCATCCGCATCCTGTGCACCGAATTCGGAAACCACGCCCCCCTTGCCTATCTGAACCGGTTGACTCACGACTTCGTCGTCATATTGAGGCGGACGCTGTTCGCGCAAATAATCAGTTACTTTTGCCGTTTCCTTATCCGAGATAAATGCCGCTTGCACGCGCCGGGGTTTGGGCATATTGGCCGTTAGAAGAAGCATATCGCCCTGGCCCAACAGCTTTTCGGCACCAGCCCCGTCGATTATGGTCTTCGAATCGACCTGGCTGGTAGTGGTGAAGGCGACCCTGGCCGGCACATTAGCCTTGATCAGTCCGGTTATAACATCTACGCTGGGTCGCTGGGTTGCCAGTATCAGGTGTATGCCGGCCGCCCGGGCCTTTTGCGCTATGCGCGCCACCAATGACTCCACGTCGCGTGCCGCCATCATCATCAGGTCCGATAACTCATCGATGACGATCACCACATAAGGCATCCCTTCTTCTTTTTTCAGGTTATTGTATTCCACGATATTGCGCTTGCCGGCCTCGGCCATGGTCCGAAGGCGTCTTTCCATCTCGGCGACTGCCCATTTGAGCGCGCTGATACACTTCTCAGGTTCATGGATAACCGGGCTTAGCAGGTGCGGAATGTCGTTGTAGGGAGTCAGTTCGACTTGCTTGGGGTCGACCATTATAAGTTTGAGGTCCGACGGGCTATAACGATAGAGCATGCTGGTCAGGACAGTATTGATCATCACCGATTTGCCGGAACCGGTCTGACCGGCTATCAACAGATGCGGCATTTTAGCCAAATCGCCGACTATCGGCGTGCCGACTATATCCTTACCGATAACAAAGCTGATATGGCCCTTTTCTTTCTGCCATTTATCCGAGGTCAGCACACTGCTTAGGCGCACCGTCGAAGGCTTCACGTTGGGCACCTCTATACCCACCAATCTTTTGCCCGGTATTGGCGCTTCTATCCTTATAGAGTGAGCCGCCAGATCCAGCGCCAGGTTATTGTCAAGCGCGGTAATCTTCTGCAGTTTAGTTCCCGGCGGCGGTTTTAGGGTGTACTGAGTTACCCGCGGCCCGATGTTGGCGCCTTCCATCTCCACCTTGATATTAAAATTGTTCAACGTATCGCGGATAATGTCGGCATTGGTCTGCACATCGCCGGCATCAGCCTTGTCCTGCTTTTGGTTCAATAGATCAAGCGGCGGGAATTTCCAGTCTTTATCGCTGGACGTAGTCAGTGCTTCGTGGTTTTCGCTTTCCGCCAACTTCTTAGCCGTGTTTTTAAGCGTAGAAAGCCGGGTCGACTTATCATTATCGCCTCCCGAAGAATGTTCTATGGGCACGCCTTCGTTAAGTTTCAGGCCTTTTTCACTTCTTGCCTTAAGCTCGGCCAGGTCCGTGTCCGATTTATTGCCTGGAGTGAAGGGCTTGAACAGTAGGAGAAGCTTCTTAAGGGAAATATTAAATGCCAGGAAGAAAAACAACGTAGCTACTATCAGCATTGAAATACCGGCCGGTAACTTATCCAGGGCCAAAAGCATGGCATTGCCGATAACCTCGCCGATATAACCCCCGTGTCCGCCGGTAATTTCACCAGTGAAGGAATCTTTATCCGCAAAAAATGTGTGTAATGCCACAGAAAAAGTAACTAAAAATCCAAGCATGCTGGCCAGCTTGATAAGCGGTATCCGCCTATCTTCGTTATTAAATTTATGCACGCTGAAAAATACCAGGGCAAAAGGCGTAAGATAAGCCACCCAGCCCAACGCGGCGTAAACCTGCTTGAACATACCGACCGGTAACGATCCGCCGGTGCCGAAACCGCCGAGCAATAAGAAGAAAGCCAAAACCAGCATCAAAATAGCGGCCGACAACTGCCAGAAGGCGTTGTCACTGCCGTCCGGAGTGTTTTTCTTTACCGGTTTTTTTGCGCGTTTTTTCTTTTTTGCCATAAATTTTTTCTGGTTATACCGGTGATAATTGTATCATTTATAAGCATAGTCAAGCTATGTATATATTATAGCAAAAATTACTACAAAAGTCAACTTAATAAAATAAGGCGGGTTACTCTTTTGCTTCGCGAAATTGCTTTGAGTCCAACACTGCGATGTTAGTTCCTATACTCCTATTAGAACCCTCTCCTTCTGCAACAATACTGTCGTATTCACCAGAATTATCCTCAAGAATATCAAAACCTTTTTCAAACGCAGAATCCACACCTCTAAAGTCTCCACTGGCCGATACGTGCAAGGGATGTAGAGATTTGATAAAAACCGGTATTATACGGGGAGAAGCGTTAGCGGGAAGGAGAATCTGGTTGCCAAGTGAAGCCTGCTGTTCAACATAACGTTGATGGGCGGAATACAAGGATTTATAAGGTAGTAGTTCTTCATCAGAATCCGGGAAACGACCCCCGTATAACTGAAGCATCTCGCCTAGGTGTGAGACATGGACACCATCAAAAGAAAAAGAGGAACTGAAAGTTATAGTCCCCTCTTCTAACAACTGATGGTAATCATCAATATCGTATTCCTTTCCTTGCTCTATGATTTTTACGCGTCCATCCCTTTGTTGGCACGAGCCAAGCACTTCGTTCCATTTTTTTATAACATTTGGGAAAGCATCTTCATCAAGTGTATTTGCCGCTTCCATCTGTTCGATTAAAGTTCCCGAAGCCAGTTCTTTAAACCCGAAACGGAAAGCAATGTTATTCATAACAGTAATAAACTTAGAACCCAACGGATCGGCAAATTGAGCTGCCAATTCTGGAGTATCCGTTACATAAATACCTTTATAATCATGGTCCATCCCATGATTCGAAAGCATGGCCGGATCTTGAGAGCCCATGGAAATAGAAATATCAAATTGTCTGTTCGTACCATGATAGAAAACCTGAGGCTCACCTGTTTGAGAATTTACGATCTTGCTCGTATCGAGAGCGTCCGGGTCATTTTGCCAGTCTCCGAACCAAGATATAAAATCAGGGCTATGGACTTGTTCCTGCTGAGCGGGTGATAATTTTGAGTCAGCAGCTGAACTACTAGTATTCGCTAAGGCCGGAGGTTTAAGTTGTTCTGACATTTTAGTTTTTTGTAAATTACTATATTATTATAGCAAAAAATAACTAAAAAGTCAAACTATCTGATCCTCGGCATCTCTCACTTGAGTATAATTCTAAAAAATATGTTAACCACCCAAGGTAGAATAATGGATTTTTAGGGGTGGGCAGCCGGAGCATCGGATTCATTCCGTGCCCCGCGCGATGAGAGGGGACATTCCCCTCTCATTAGCGTAGCGTTAATCTATGCGGGCATCTTGATTGAGCAGACGCGAGCGCATCTCGGCATACCGCTTTTGTAATTCTTCTGCTTCCTCCTGGGGGCTTTTCTTCTGAGCCGGCTGGCCGTTTGCCTTCTGTTGTACCGCCCGGCGCAGTCCGATTATGTTCACCACGGGTATGACTATCGGGCTTCGGCCGGTCTGGTCGTACAAGAAATGAGTTATATGTTCTTTCAGCTCCAGTTTGAACCTATCTACATCAACTCTTTTGAACCGCTGGGCGACCGCCCGCTTAAGTTCCGTCCTGAAGCTATTCATCAGCTCTTCTTCGTCTTTCATATATATAAAGCCGCGACTGATGATATCCGGACTGGTCATCAACTGCCCGGTCTTCTTATCGATCGTTAGGACTATGGCCACCAAGCCTTCGTTGCTGAGCATCAACCGGTCCTTGACCACGACGCTGCTGACAATGGCGCCTGTCTGGTCCACCAGAACCGTGCCGTGAGGAATCTTTTCGCCAAGTTCCATGGTGTTTTTAGTAAACAGGACCGTTTCACCGTTACCGACGTTCAGGCAGTTTTTCCTGGGGATACCATGTTCGACGGCCAGTTCGATGTGATATTTCTTAGCCGTATAATCGCCATATATCGGGATAAAGAATTTCGGGCGGACCATATCGATCATCTCACCATACTCATCACGGCTGGCATGACCGGAAACGTGTAATGGACCGCAACTATCGACATCCCTGCTCTCGTGCCGGAAAATGTGGACGTTTTTTCTGAACATATCATTGACCATGTTCCTGACCGTGGAATCATTGCCTGTATACGGTATCGGGGTGCTGGAAAGAACTACGGTGTCCTGTTCCTTGAGCTTGATGTGGGCATGGTCGCCGGTAGACATCCGCTGTAGAGCCGAATTAGGTTCCCCTTGGGAACCGGTGCATACGATGATGACTTCGTCGTCCTTCATGTTCGGCACGCTGGCGATCGGTACGAACGTGCCTTTGGGCACCTTGACGAAGCCGTTGCGGATGGCCATTTCGAGAGTGCTGACCATGCTGCGACCGTCCATAGCGACCTTTTTGTTGTGGTGAACGGCCGCGTTGATAAGCATCTGCACGCGGTTCATGTTCGTCGAGAACAAGCTGATAAATATCCGGCCGGGCGCCTGGCTCATAATATCTTTGAAGGTCTGTTCGATAGTACTTTCCGATGGGGTACGCCCCAGCCGATCAGATGTGGTGCTTTCGCTTAGCAACACTAAAACACCTTCTTTGCCCAGTTGCTTAAGCCTCTCTACATCAGTCCGTTCGTGGTCAAGTGGATTCGGATCCAGGCGGAAATCGCCGGTATTGATAATCCGCCCTACCGGTGTGTCCAGCACGATACAGTTGCTGCCGGGTATGGAGTGCGTGATCCGTACCAGTTCGACGAAGAATTCGCCGACTTTCAGCCGTTCATGATTGTCCTCGTTCATTATCACCGTCTTAAGCTCGAAGTTTTCGGGCAGTGGCAGAGAGAAATTCTCGAATATTTCTTCAACCCGGCCGATAGTGAACCGGCTGCCGTATACCGGTGCCGGATATTTTGGCAATATATGCGGCAAGGCACCGATGTGGTCCAAGTGTCCGTGTGTAATTACATATGCCTTAAGTTTGTGCTTTATTGAGTCCAGATAACTCATGTCGGCTATGCCATAATTGATGCCCGGCAGATCGACCCCCAGGTCACTGCCGCAATCCATGATTATCGCGTCATTCTTATACTCGACAAGCAGGGTGTTTTTTGAACCGCCGCCGTCCATGCCGCCAAAACCTACAAACTTCAGCCGCGGGCTGTCGTCAATAAAGTTAGCCCTCGGCCGCGGTTGCTCCTTGTTTCCACCGTTGGCGGCGGCGGTCATGTACTGGCTGGCTTTCCGGTGGGCGTCTTCGTTAGCCCGCCTTTGGGCACGAATAGCCGCGCCGCGGCTGGAACTTAGCCGCTGGCCGTTGGTTTTCTTTTGCCGGGAACTGTTTTTTGGTTTCTTATTCCCCGGCTGCTTGGGTTTATTTACATTCTTATTGTTCATTAAATTATTTTCCTTGTTTATCGTCGTTATTAATTAGTTCTATTATCTTTGGTACCGCCTGGAAGTCATCGATCAGGGTCTCACGCATGGCCGAGTTATAAAGTGCCGCGGCCGGGTGGAACAAAGGCAAGATGACTATTTTGCCGTTACCCAGGCGGATGCGTTTTGGCTGGCCGTGAATCTTGCTTATCCGCATGTCGGGCAGGAAATATTCCATACTGTGCCGGCCGAGTGTAGCGATGATCTTCGGGCCGATGACGTGGATTTCCCGGAGCAGAAACGGCCAGAAAGCCTTTTTCTCATCAGGCAGGGGGTCGCGATTGTTCGGTGGGCGATACTTGACGATGTTGCTAATGTAAACGTCCTCCCGCCTCATGCCTACCATCGTAAGCATCTCATCTAAAAATTTGCCGGCAGCTCCGACGAACGGTTCTCCTTGCAAATCTTCGTTCTTACCGGGCGCTTCGCCGATGAACATCACTTCCGCGTCGGGATTTCCTACTCCCATGACAAGGTTCGTGGCTTCTTTGGCCAAATCCGGGCAGATATCTTTTGCGGTGATATCCGCTTTGATCTGATCAAGAAGTAATCTCTTATCGCTTTTTTGTTTTGCCTTTTGCATTTGCGCCAACTCCTCGCTGAATTACAGCGTGCGATAGGTTGTTCAATCCGCCAATGAACAGCAGCAAGCCCAGCAGCCACTGCCATAAACTACCGGTATCTATAGCCCTCGAAATAATCAGGTAACAAAGAAAGAGTTCGATTAGGCCGAAGGTAATCCTGCCTTTCCTGGTCTTATGAAACCTGTCGATCTCCGCTGTAGTGCTACCCATGTCAACCTTGCTTTCCGCGGTCACGCGCTACCGCCTTCATACTTAACTGCAGCCTGCCGCGATCATCGATGGCGACCAGTTTAACGTCGACCTTATCGCCTTCCTTAACCACGTCGGAAGGGCGGTTCACCCTCTCTTCGCGCATCTCGGAGACATGGACCAAGCCTTCCTTGCCAGGCAGTATCTCGACGAACGCGCCGAATTCCAGCACGCTGATAACCGTGCAGTCCTTATATATCTTACCGACTTCCGGTTCGGCGGTAAGCGTCTGTATGAATTGTATCGCCCCGTCGATGCTCTGTTTATTAGGGCTGGCTATCATGACGGTGCCGTCGTCTTTGATATCGATTTCCGCGCCGGTCTCAGCAATTATCTTATTGATGGTTTCTCCCCCTTTGCCGATAACTTCACGGATCTTATCAGGATTTATCTTGATAGTTTCCACCTGTGGTGCATATTTACTTATGCTGGCTTTGGGGCGGCTCAAAGTCTTTAGCATATGGTCTAAGATTGCCTTGCGGCCTTTCGTGGCTTGTGTTAAAGCCTGCTTTAAAATATCAATGCCAAGTCCATGCACCTTCATATCCATCTGCAACGCAGTGATACCGCGCGGCGTACCGGCCACCTTGAAGTCCATATCACCGGCGAAATCCTCGGCATCGGCAATATCACTCAGAATAAACGGCTTGCCGTCTTTGGACAGCATCAGGCCCATCGCGATTCCGCTCACCGGAGCAGTCAACGGTACACCGGCGTCCATCAACGCCAAACAGCTCGAACAGGCGGCCGCCATCGAGGTACTGCCGTTTTGGCTCATTATTTCGGTCACGGAACGGATGGTGTAAGGGAAATCGCTCTCCGCGGGTAATACTGGCAATAACGCTCTTTCTGCCAGATAACCGTGGCCGATTTCACGCCGACCGGGGCTACCCAGCCGCCTGACTTCGCCGACCGTGTAACCCGGCGCGTTATAGTGATGCATGTAGCGTCTCTCGCCTTCTTTTTCCATAGTATCCACGACTTGGGCATAACTAAGCGGGGCTAGCGTAACAACGTTGAACGCCTGAGTAACTCCTCTGGTAAACAGGCTGGACCCGTGGGCCCGGGGCAAAAGATCAACTTCGCTAGACAGAGGGCGGATCTCGTCCATAGCCCGTCCGTCGGGACGAATGTTAAACTCCGTTATCTCCTTACGCACATCCCGGTGTAAGGCCAGAGTAAAGGCATCGTCATATTCCTGCTTGAGTTCGGCGAAGCTGTCTTCGCCAAGTTCCTCAGAAAACCTTGCCTGCATCTGGTCCCGCAGATCGCGGATCATCTGGTTACGTTCGGGGTAAGGTGCGCGCAGGTTCGCCCCTAGTTTGCCTTCGAGCCAGGTTTCTACTTCCTTTTGTATAGCATCATCCGGAAGGGTAAGCTTATATTCCTGCTTGTTTACTCCGATTTTCTTGATCAATTCATTCTGCAGGTCAATCGCCGGCTGCAGTTGCTTATGGGCATATTCCATGGCACCGATGACGTCATTCTCGCTCGCTTCGTTAGCGCCGGCTTCAACCATCATTATCCCGTCTTTGGTTCCTGCTACCACCAGATCAAGCGGACCTTCATTCAATTCCTGATTGGCAGCGAAAGCCTTGTACTTACCGTCAGCCATACCTACGCGCACACCGGCCACCGGCCCTTCGAACGGAGCGCCGCTCAGCATGAATGCCGCGCTCATAGCTATCATCGCTATCGCATCGGGTCGAAAGTCAGGGTCCATGCTCATGACGGTAGCTACTCCTTGTACTTCGTGCCTGTAGCCCTTGGGCCAAAGCGGACGTATCGGCCGGTCAATCAAACGGCCGATCAAAACGGCGTCGTCGCTGGGCCGACCTTCGCGCTTTATGAACCGGCTGCCGCTGATCTTGCCGGCCGCATACATTTTTTCTTCATAATCAATGCTTAGCGGGAAATAGTCGAACCCTTCTTTTGGTTTATCGCCGACCATGGCCGTACCAAGCACTACCGTATCACCGTACTTAGCCAGGACGCTGGCGCTGGTACGGAAACCTATTCTGTGGACTTCCAAGGAGAGTTCGCGGCCGCAGAACTGGGTGGTTACCTTTGTAATCTTTTTACCATATGGGTTTATGGTGCTCATTATTTTATGTTCCTTTCCGAAGTAACAGGGTTCAACTTTTCGCTAATAAGGCGAATAGCTGCTGCTCTATCACTCCGTTTATATTTAACATTTACAGTTTACAGCTCACATTTTTATTCAAATGTGAAATGATAAATGTAAATTTAAGGTTCCTATTTGCGAATGTTCAGTTTCTTTATCAATGCCAAGTATTTCTTGGGTTCATTGTCGGCCAAATACTTAAGAAGCTTTTTGCGTTTGCCGACCATCTGAAGCAACCCCCGCCGGGCGGCGAAATCCTTTTTATTGACCTTTAAATGCTCGGTCAATTCGGCAATCCTGGCAGTGAGAATTCCCACTTGTGCTTCAGGGGAACCGGTATTCTTCTTGTCTTTGGTTAATTCAGCAATTATCGATTGCTTTTTCTCAGAGGTAATCATTCGTTAACTGGGATTATAGCACACTCTTATCTGTTTTTCAAGTTGTTATACTTTCCGTGATCGCCGGATTTGTAGGTGGTATAGCCCCGGCTAAACCAAACTTTCCGATCTTTAGTCTTGTTAATTTGGTCAAGTAAGCTCCGGTCCCGAGTTTATGGCCAATATCTTCACCAAGCGAGCGGATGTAAGTCCCTGAAGATACTTTGGTTGTAAATGACAGGTACGGAAAATCGTAATTTACACTTGTTATTGCGTAGATTTTGACCTTTCTTGGCTCCAGTTTTAGCTCTTTGCCTTCCCTGGCTAATTTATACGCTCTCCTGCCTCCTATCTTTACGGCCGAATATGCCGGCGGGATTTGCTCAATCTCACCGATAAATGATTTTAAAGCTTGCTCAATTTCCTTTTCTGACGGTTTCTTATCTGATACATCGGTCTTTTTTCCTTCTGCATCACCGGTGGAGCTGGTTTTGCCGAGCTTCATAGTAGCTTCATAGGTTTTATCCAGCTTGGAAAATTCAGCCGCGCGTTTGGTATAGCTTCCGACAACTAGAATCAAAAGCCCGGTAGCCATCGGGTCAAGCGTACCGGTATGGCCGACCTTTACTTTTTTATTGGCCTGTTTGTTTAAAATGCCGCGGACTTTGGCTACCACGTCATGCGATGTCCAGCCTTCGGGCTTATCAATCAACAATAATCCGTTAAACATACTTATGAGCTTAACAGATAAGCCCTTGTGGCTTAAGAATCAGTCGGCGGCAAATAAGGAGGCGGGGTTTGCGGCGGCGGTAAATTCTTTTTGGGGTCAAGCGTAGCTGATTCCGGCGGCGTGTCATTGCCACCGCCAGGATCCGTCGAGCCGCTGCTGTTAGGCTCGGAAGGTCCGGTAGTGTCGTTGCTTTGGTCGTCAAGGTGCGGGCTATCGACGCTTTTTTCGATCTCACTCAAGGTTTGGGTATCTTCTATGCTCAAGTCCTTGCCTTTGGCCAGACCGCTGTCATCATTTTCAGGAAAAAGCGTATCCGTGGCCGCATCACCGCTTCGTGACCGGCTGAGCAAAGGAGTATCGGGCAGGTTACTGCTCAGGGGATCGGTACTCCCGGTGTACTGGCCTTCTTCGGGAGTAGAGTTGGCCGTTAATTTACCGCTAAATTCCGGCGGTTCATGTATTACCTTGGGCTTACTGATAGTAGCTTTCGTATCATTTTCCCCTTCCTCGAGTTTATCCGGTCCGGTTGTCGGACCGACATCGGTAGGAGCTTCCGGCTCTGCCGGTTCTATCGGTTCTACCGGCGGCGGAGGCAACTCATCTGTCCCGCTGCCTGCCGGCTCGGACTTTTCTTCGGGCTCCTGCGGTGGCGGCTGGATTTCTTCCAGCTCTACGGGCTGGTTGTCTGCTTGTTTCGGATGATCAATCCGGAGCACGCCTCCGTCAGAGCCGTCCGGTTGCTCTTGAGCGGGTTCCGAGGTGGTTTGGGCAGGACCGCTGGCGAGCTCGCTGCTGACCAGCTGGGTGCTCGCACCCGCCGACATCAACAAACCGGCTACCGACATGGTATGCGGCGCGGCCTTATCATTGCTGTATCTGTCCGTTTCAGCGACTATACCCGTCAATAATGCGGTAGCGTTCTGGCTATCAAAGATATTGCTGTCCAATTCGCTGGCGATATCGGCCACCATTTCGCACAGACTGCTGGCACGGTTGTCGCTCCAGTTGAGGCTGCCGACTTTGCTATGCTTGGACGTATTGATAGATATTACCGTAGCATCATGCAGGATACGGCCGTGGCTTAGAATCGCCTTGTCTATGTGATTCTTGTCCTGGACCCCCAGGGCAACTACTACGTCAACGTTCAGGTCGCCTTGGCTGAATTCCAGGTCTTTCTCGGTGATACTGGTCTTGTAGGGCGTTATGAATATCTTTACGACGTCATTTTCGACTTTGTAGCGCAGCTTATCGGCTTTGGATTTGTCCAGGGCTATTATAAAGTCCCGCAGACTGTCGGTATTTTTTTCCAGGGTTTTTTCAGGCTTTAGAAAATCAAGAGCCGAAGGCACCCTGCCGCTGAACACCGCGTTGGCATGCTTACCCACCTTGTTCAATACCAGCGTCAAGCCTATACAGGCCGCGAACTGGTCTACCGTGGGGTCAGTGCTTATGGTAACGAGAACATTGTTGGCCGATCTTACCTTGTCGACGACCTGCTCGAATTCGTCCTTGTTGTGCACATCCTTATTCGTGGAGTTATCTGACGGGTTCATTTTTTATTTTTATTTTCAGCCTTAGCTTATATATAAACCTCACTATACAACCGCTTATGTATTCTGTCTAGATTTTTTTGGATTTTTTGCTATAGTGGTGGTAAAGTATAAAACTTAACTTAAATTATAAGGATTTAAACCTCATGCCCATTATTAAGTCGGCTCAAAAACGTGTAAGAATCGCGAAAAAGGCCGCTGTTCGCAATCTGCAGACCAAACGGAATATGAAATCCGCCATAAGGACCATTGAAAAAGCCGTCAAAAGCGGTAAAAAATCCGTCGGCAGCGAATATAACGAAGCTGTCAGCGCCATCGATAAGGCTGTCAAGAAGGGCGTGATCCATAAGAACAAGGCTGCCCGCCAAAAAAGCCGGCTGGCCACATTGCTGAAAAAATCAGGTATCAAGATCGCCGTCGGAACTAAAAAAACCGCTCCGAAGGCCAAAGCTGTAGCGAAGAAAACCGTCAAACCAAAAACGCCTGCCAAAAAGGCCGTCAAAAAACCTGCTGCGAAGAAAACTTCGGCCAAAGCCAAGAAGTAATCACGCAGCTATCATTTCCCGGTCCGGCTGATACTGACCGCCGCTGAATATTTGACGCACCCGCTCTTCAACGTTGCCTTTGAATCCCGCCAGTCGCCAGTTCTGTTTTGGATCGGCTTCGGCGGTTTTTAGCATTTTGTAAGCTTTTAGCATCCAGGCTACTTCCTCAGCCGCTTTTTTGCCTGCGGCAATTTGTTTTAAGCCTTCCTCTTCGCGATAGTGTCTTTCCAGATCTTCTATATATTTATTGAGGTTTTTATAGGCATTGCCGCCTTCCGGCACCAGATGGGACCAGCTGCTGTTGACTGCATTTATGAAAGCGGTGCGCTCCGGGCCTGAATCTCCCAGTTCGGAGTAGGCTCGGGTAGCCATTTTGACCGGGATTTCTTCGCTGCCGGCCTCGAGCAATATGCTGAGCAGATCGCGTTCATGCACATATCCGCCGCCGGGCCGGTACCGGCGCTTCCAAGGACTAAGCTTATCCGGATTACCGTCTTCCATCACCTGGGCTATATGTTCGGTTACCGCCTCATCCAGCCAGCGTACCTCAAAACTGCCTAAGACTGCGTGGTTGAGTTCATGTTTGGTAATCCGCTTAAACTGCTTGCGTATGTCTTCGTAATCTCCGTCGTGAGGGATGACCCCGATCGCCGCCGCGACCACTTCCCGCGAACCGCGTCGGTAATATCCGCCGATTTCTTCGAACGTGGTACCGAACAAGTCGCCGGCGTGTACCTGTATGGAGTCCGTCAATTCTATAGCCGGTTGAGTCTCGGGATGCAGCCAGCCCTCGGCTATGCCCGCCGCTATACCCTGCTTGTATTCACTTTTTTGACGATCTATTTCTTTAGCTATTTCCGGACGTTGGACTACTTGCTCCATAGCATGGTTGTGCCACTGCAAAAAGTTCACCAGTTGTCCATTGTCAGCCTGCTCACTTAACCAGCCGGCCCAGTCCATTGGCCGGGTTTCATCTGAGTCTTCTTTAAGTTTACTTAAAAACGGCGACGTGATTGAACCGCAATATTCCTCAAACAACCGCCTTTCTTTGGTATCAAGGCGATGAAGCCGCTCTCGCACACATTCCAAGTCCCTGGGTTTTGAAGATTCACGACGTTTAATATCATTACGCAGTGTAAATAATTCACTGCCGGTTTCGATATCAATATCATCGACGTTTTTGCTTGCCATTGTGTCATCAAGCCGTTGATCTTCAAGATGGTTAAAAGTATCAACTACTAAGATATGACGGCCTAGTGTCAGTGTCGCCGTTTGCGGAGCTAAAGGCAACAGAGATTCAAAGCGCCGCGGCGCTAATTCTCCTCCACTCCGCGTTTCCTGCGATAAACATTGTCCGCTAGACATAAAACCTTTCAATTAGGCTAACGATAGCATATTTTTGCCTTAATTGCAAACTCTACCTCTGTAATCTGCTTAGAGCGATATGAGCAGGTTTTTCAAAGCGTCATCAGCGTCCACGGTTGTGGATTTAAGCTGCCTGTCCAAGCCAACTAGTTCCGACAATACTTTTTTGATGCGTGGCCGGCCCATCTTACGAGCAATCGAGCGACTTTTGTTTAAGGTAAACGGTTTTAGACCGCTGGTCGCCACGATTTCTTTATCCGACCGGCCTTTGGCCGAATCGACCAGCGCCACCTGATGCATCTGCCAGGTAAGCATACCCAGGATCTTCAAAGGTTCCTCGCCCTGGATTCTTTGTTCTTCGTATATCCGTATAGTCTTTTTGTGGTTGCCGGAAAATGCGCTATCAAGCAGATTAAAGACGTTCGTCTGAGGGCTGGCTTCCGTCAATTTCTCGATATTGGCCTTGGTTATGTCCTTGTCGTAATCAATCAGTTTGTTCAATTCGTTATAAGCCGGTTCCTGTCTGCCGCCGATACGCTGCAACAGATAATTAGCATCATTAAGGCTTAATTTCGCGCCGGCTTTTTTGGCTTCTTCGACCAACCAGGCGGCAAGCTGCCGTTCATCAGGTTCCTTGAATTCATGCATTTTTGTATTCGTCTGCAGGTATTTATAATACGAACCTCTTTTATCGACTTTTGATTCGACAAGTATCAAGTCGGTGCCCTCAGCGGCTTTTAGGATCTCTTCTATCCGCTCGGCGGCTTCCTTATGCACGCTTAAGCTATGCACCACGACCATTTTTTTCCTAGCCAGAAAAGGCACCGACTGGGCGGCTTCTATGACTTTATCAATATCAGCTTCTTCGGCATCGATGACTTCAAGAGCCAACTCGCCATGCTCAGCAGTAAATCCGGTTTTTAGCTCTCGCAAAGCTCGTTTGAGCGCAAAAGAATTTGGGCCGACAAAAGTCCTCGCCATATCTCTTTAGCATACCAGATTAGGGTTTCTGGCATCGGGGGCAAAAGTGCGTTCCACGGCCAGCGACACGGATTTTTACTATGGTTGTACCGCAACGCGGACACGGTAGATTTTCCCGGCGGAATACGCGGGCGAATTTCAGATAACTGCCTTTTTTGCCTTTGGCGTCTACATAATTCCGGTCCGTAGAACCGCCCTTTTCTATTGACAGCCGCAAAACATAGACGAGCTCTTTATAA
>DASUOG010000029.1:0-32135 GCA_036276755.1 Saccharimonadales bacterium (SeqCode)
GGAACGAAATGCCAGGCCGCCTGGACCGGCCAATACTCCTATGCTACAGATATGCTATACAAGTCCTCAGCTTTATAGAGGAGTTCCTGACGCAGCATTTTATTGCCAGGCAGGTTATGTCTATGCCTATAACAATCGCCAGAGTATTAATAATTCAAGACCCCCCAGCCAGCAACAGCCGACCCTGAGCGAAGAGTCTCGAGAAGCCTGCGTAAACAGAGGCAATATCCCGGGGGCTTCCAACCAAGAGGCGCTGACCCAAGCCTGTCAACATGGTTATGAAGCCGCAAAAAACGGAAAGACTAAACAACAGGCATGCCGCTCAGGCACTTATATCGGGGTAGAAATAACTTACTGTGAGAAGGGATACGACTTAGCCAGGCCCAGCGGCGGTGCTGGAAGCAACGATGCAGCCGGGGACGAAAGCGGCAGCTGCGAAGGGCAGGGGCTTTCTTTCGGCTGGGTCATCTGCGGGCTGACGGAGCTGGTAAGTGGTTTCGGGCAGATAGTTTTCAAAGATTACATCCAGCCGTTAATGGAAGATAACCCGATAAGCCTGGAGACCGACGATCCGTTTTATAAGTCCTGGCAGGGCTTCCGGTTCTTGGGCAATATCATGCTGATAGGTTCCATGCTGGCTATAGTCTACTCCCAGGCCAGAGGCGGAGGCGGCGGGCAATGAACCTGGATGCTTATACCGTACGCAAGATAGCCCCGCGCTTGTTCTTCGCCGTGGTCGGTGTCAACCTTTCCATCTATTTGTGCGTGGCCGCCGTTGATATCGCTTCGGTAGCCGGACACGGGATAATCTACATGATAAGGGCTCCGTTCGATACCGCGAATGCTTTGGACTCCTCCATTGATCAAGGCGCCGCTAACGTCGCCGCGCCGTTGTTCGTAGTCGGTCTGCTGGCCGCCGTCGTCACCTTGAAGGGCGCGAGCGGAGCGGCCATATCCACTATATTCTTTTTGCTTCTGCCGGTCTTCGTGCTGATACTTACTACTCTTTTGACCCTGGCTCTAAGGCAGGCGCTGGTGGTGCTGCTGACCCTGATTTCCCCGATAGCCATCGTGCTGGCGGTGCTGCCGGGAACGGAAAAATATTTCAAGCAGTGGTGGGATCTGTTCTTAAAGACGCTAATAGTCTATCCGATCATCGCTGCACTGTTCGGCATATCGGACGTGCTGACATCGGTCAGCTTCAACGCTTCCAATGTCGGTTCCAACACGGCCGGCGCGGCTAACGTTATAAATGGCTTGATATTCGCCTTCATGCCCCTGGCGATGATCCCGTTCGTATTCAGATTCGCCGGCGGCGCGTTGGGCGGATTCTTCGGCGCAACCCAAGCTATGCGTAGCGCGATAAACCGTTACAGCATGGGGCGTTTGCAAAAGAATTTCACCGAGGGCCTGACTACCGTACGCGGTGAAGGACTTTTCTCCAATACCCGACAAAAACAGATCGGTACCGATGAAAACGGCGACCCGATTTATGGCCCGACCGGCCTGCGGCATAGGATAAACCAAGGGGCAGCGCGGCTGGCAAACATGGATAAGATAAGGCCCACCCGGCCGATAGCCAGCCTGAACACGGCTACCGAGCGGGCAGTTATGAAGCAGGCCCAGGCCGTCAGAGAAAGCGAGGAAGGCAAGATTCTCGATGGCTTCGATGATGAGATGTGGGCCGCAATCCACTCCGACGGAACCGACAAAAGCATCGATGCAGCTTTAAGGCAAAGAGCCGGTCCCCGTTTCAATTATCTAGCCGACGGCATATCGCAGACCGAGCGTAACAAACGCTACAGGGATATGGTACAGGCCCGCAATATGATAAAGGACTTCAACCAAGTCGGCGGCGTCCGGGCCGGACGGGCGGCGGCGGCGGTCAGTCTCCATGGTATCTCTACGTCATACGACACCCAGTTCAAGCGAATAAATCCGGTTACCAATGAGGTCATGAACGAACCATGGATAGAAGACGAACATCCGGAAAGTCAGAGGAGCGACCAAGTATATAAGACCTCCGAGCGGCAGATGCAGGAAAGCATCGCCACCGCGTCCGGCGGCATGCGGGGACTGGGCAACTGGATTACCGCCGAGTCGATAAAGGGTGCCAAGCAGGCCGCTCGTTATGACCTGGCCGCCAGCGCTTCGGCCGTCGTGATGTACCAGGAAGCCATGCGCTCAGGCGACCAAAAAGCCATCCAGGAAATGGAAGAATATTACAAGAAGATGATGGTCGAGCGGGTAACCCCGGCTCAGATGCTCCAAGGACATCCTAGGGCCGCCAAGGAAATGTCCATCGCCTGGCGCGATCATGTAGATAAACTAGCCGATTCACTGGATATGTCAGCCGTAAAAGGCGACAGCCTGGAAGTCATGCAGCAGAAGCAGGAAGAGCTGACCAGGGCTCTGGGTGATGTAGCCGGCATCCAGGATGTACTGGCCAGCGCTGGCAAAGAATCGGTCGACTACTTTGATAAAAACGTGCTTTCCCATAAAGCAGGCAAGGGCCAAAGAACAATCGAAAGCATGCTGGAATCCGTCAGGAGCGATCCGATCGTTTCGCGCAGGCGCCATGAATGGCGAAGGCGGGCCGGCGCGGATGACATGGATGCCCGCGATCTGGGCGAAGCGGAAGCCATGGAACGGGCCGCGCAGGAAAGCGGCAACCGGCCTGATCCATCTCAACATAATCCGATGAACCCATTAAGCTAGGCAGTGAATGTATAAAGGAAGATATAGATGGCAACATACAAAGTAATCCAGGACATCGAGGCGGAAGACAAGTTCGTCGGGCCCCTGACACTCAAACAGTTCATCTTCGCGATGTTCGGTTCGCTGTTTGCATATCTTTCATTTTTTGTCGTCTCCAGAGGATTGGTCTGGGGATTGATCGGCACCTTGCCGCCGACGTTGTTCGGGTTCTTCATGGCATTCCCTTGGAGCAGTGAACAACCGACGGATGTATGGGTGCTGGCAAAAATCCGTTTCAGGATAAAACCCAAAAAACGTATCTGGGACCAGGCAGGCCGGCAGGAATTGGTAACCATCACCGCGCCGAAAAAGATAGAAAAGCCAAAGACCAAGAACCTTTCCGAAACCGAAGTCAGGAGCCGGTTGAAAGCATTGGCCGAGACCATCGACAGCCGCGGCTGGATAGTCAAAAATGTCGGCTATGCCAGCCAGCCCGCCGCGAGCGACCAAAGCAGTGACCGCCTGCTAAGCCCCGAAACAGTTCCGGAGCCGGCGGTTGAAGCCGATGCGGCTATCCCGGACATGATGGAAGACGAGCGCGGTCTGGACAGCATGATAATGGAGCACGACCAGGCAAGGAAAGCCGAGATCTATGAGAAAATGGACATGGCAAGGTACGGCGAGCCTCTGGATCCGCCCGAACCGGCCGTTTTGCCTCCGGCGCCAGTAAACAATGCTTATGATGAGCAATCACTAAGCAACACACTCAAAGCAAAACGGGCGGACAAAAACATCGCTACCGGCAACATGCATACTATTTCCGCCGCAAGCGACGATGAGGCCCGAGCACAGGTACAAGATGGTGCTGCCGGCCCTGACGATGACGTTGCGTCAATCGACGAACAAAAAACAGAGGTAGAAAAAGCCGGGGCACCTATGACAGAACCCCTAAGCCCTGATATACTGAGATTAGCCGAGAGCAATGATCTGAACGTTTCGACCATTGCCCGGCAAGCGAATAAGAAAGCCGATAAAGAGCCGAACGAGATAGTCGTTTCGCTTCATTAGGCTATGTCAAAACAAACCTTGGAAAAATGGTGGTGAAAATGCAACCCTCGCAAAAAGATAACAACCAGCCGAACATCAATCTGCTTAATCCTTCTCATGGCAATATCCCAAAGGAAGAGCCGGCTACCAAACCTGTTGAAGCCCCGGCTCAAGCCCAGAACACGCAGCCTGCCGCGCCGCCAAAGCCGGTAATCAACACCAACAGCACCCAAAACACGCTGCAAATCGCGGAGATTCGCGATGGGATCGTGATTATGAATGACGGCTCATTCCGGGCCGTGGCGATGTTTAAGTCCATCAATTTCGACCTTATGAGCCCGTCCGAGCGCGAATCGGTCGAATATGCTTACCAGAGTTTTCTAAATTCCCTGTATTTCCCCGTCCAGATTTTCGTCCGCTCAGAAAAAGTCGATATGCAGCCTTATATAGAAAAACTGCAGAAGATCCAAAGCGAGCATGACAATATGCTGCTGGCCATCCTGATGGAAAATTATTTGGACTACATCGACCAGCTGTCGGCGCAGACTAACATCATGGACAAGCATTTTTATGTGGTCATACCCTTTTTACCGACCGAGGCTAAACAGAAGCCATTGACCTCCAGTAAGAATATCCTGGACGGCGTACTTGGTCTTTTCAGCAAAGCTCAGACACATGTCGTCATCAACGAGACCAAGCTGGAGGAAGCCAAGACCGAACTGCGCAACCGGGTACAACTGGTTTTAAACGGACTGATGGAGTGTGGTGTGAAGGGCCTGCCGCTTGATACCCAGGAATTGATCGAAATGTATTACGACGCCTATAACCCGGACACGGCTACCCGCCAACATCTTCGGAATTTCAATGATCTTACGGCCACAATCGTAACCAAAGGGGAAGGCCAGGCACCACAACCGGGCCTGGATAGACAATTGCAGACATGAAACAACGTATAAGGATAATCATCGATCAGAAGAGGCAGACGGATGGGGCTATTTAAGAAAAAGCCGCCTATCGATCAGGCGATGGCTGCCGAAGCCCAGCGGCTGCGTGAGGAGCAGGAAGTCGCCCAAGCCTTCCAAAAAGGCATTACCGCTCTGCGTGATTTTATTTCTCCAAGCTCCCTAGAATACAGCGGGACCCATTTCCAGGTCGGCACCCGCTATGCCCGGTCTTATTATGTTTATGGGTACCCCAGGCAATTATCCACCGGTTGGTTGAGCAGTATGGTCAACCTGGACGAGATCATCGACCTGTCACTCTATATTTATCCGGTGGAAAGCCGGATAGTCATGGAAAACCTGCGCAAAAAAGTCGCGCAGCTGGAGGCAGGCATCCGTATCGACACGGAGAAAGGCCGGGTACGTGATCCGGCCAAGCAAAGCGCCATCCAGGACGCCGAAGAGATGCGGGACAAACTGCAGGTAGGCGAAGAACGCTTCTTCCGTCTGGGCATTTACTTCACGGTTTACGGTTCCTCGATGGACGAGCTTGATTTTATTTCGCATAAGATAGAGTCGATCCTCGGCCAGCAACTGGTTTATTCAAAACCGGCCAGCTCCCAGCAGGAGCAGGGCTTCAACAGCGTGCTGCCGCAGTTTACCGACCAGCTGCAGATACGCCGGAATATGAATACCGGCGCGATAAGCACCAGCTTTCCGTTTACCAGCGCCGATTTGAGCCAGGAAAACGGGATCTTATACGGCATCAACATGCACAATTCCGGGTTGATAATCTTCGACCGTTTTACTTTAGAAAACAGCAACGCCGTGGTGTTCGCCAAATCCGGCGCCGGTAAGAGTTTTGCCGTCAAATTAGAGGCTCTGCGCAGTCTGATGATGGGGACCGACATATTCATCGTAGATCCGGAGAATGAATATCAGCGGATGTGCGAAGCCGTCGGCGGAGCATATGTACGGCTCAGCCTGAATTCGGTGTCCAGAATCAATCCCTTCGATCTGCCGCAGGTGGTCGATTCCGACGAAGCCGACGACGCGCTTAGGAGCAATCTTATTACACTGCACGGCCTTCTGCGCCTGATGATGGGCGGAGCCGCTTCACAGGCCAGCGGCGGGGCTGTCGACGCTTCCTTAAACGCCACCGAAGAAGCCGATCTGGACGCGGCGCTGATAGAAACATATGCCAAAGCCGGAATAACCAACGATCCTTTGACGCATAATTCGCCGCCGCCGACCGTTACAGACTTATACGACACCCTGCTCCATATGGGCGGTACCGGCCCGGCTCTGGCTCAGCGGCTGAGGAAATACACCAGCGGTACCTTCGCCGGTATCTTCTCGCAGCAGAGCAATATCAATATCAACAACCCGATGGTGGTGTTCAACATCCGCGATCTTGAGGACGAACTGCGGCCGGTGGCGATGTATATAGTGCTCAATTACATCTGGAACAAAACCAAAAGCGACCAGAAAAAACGCATTTTAGTCATCGATGAGGCCTGGCAGTTGATGAAATACGAAGACAGCGCCAGCTTTATGTTCTCTCTGGCTAAAAGAGCGCGTAAATATAACTTAGGCATTACTACAATTTCCCAAGACGTGGAGGATTTCATGGGTTCACGCCTCGGCCGGGCGATAGTTGCCAACTCCTCCATGCAGCTGTTGCTCAAACAATCTCCGTCCGCCGTTGACGTTTTAGCAGATGTGTTCAAGCTGACCAGCGAGGAACGGAAACGCTTAAGCAGTTTTCCGATCGGACAGGGATTGTTCTTCGCCGGGCAGAACCACGTGCATATCAACGTAATCGCCAGCCCGCAAGAACAGAGTTTGATTACCACCAACCCAGAGGAGCTGAAACAATTGGAGGCCGACGGAGAACTGACCGATGCCCAAGGGACAATCGACTTGGAGAACCGTCTGGCCCCGGGGGTCTGATAAACGAATCGCAAAGGAAAAAGAGAAACTATAGATGGCGACAAAAACACCGGTCGATCCGGAAGAGGGCATCCACGGGGAGGAAGAGGTACGGCCGAGGTACGGTCCGGGGAGTTCTGATTACTCCGGCGAGAAAGGCGGGGTCTATGATTCGCCCGGAAGTCCGGGGGGAGCTAAATCGGCAAGTCCGGGCGCATTGGGCCAAGCCGAGCAGACCGGCGGTGTCGGTTCCAGAGGTGGTGTAGGCGAAGCCGAATCAGGCTTAAGTGATCGGCTGGGCAAAGGTTTCACCGGCAGCATAGCCGGAGCCGCAGCTACAGCAAGTGGCAACCCGGCAGCCAGACTGCTAAGGCTTATCGGCCGGAACAAGGCCAAAAGCGCCGGGGTCGGCGGCGGTATCGGGGCTTTGTTTATTACGGGGTTGCTGTTTTTTCTATCCGTTTTCCCGCTCAAAATCGAACATATCATCAAAAATATAACTAGCCGTTGGACGTCTTCTGCACAGAACGCCATCGAGGACACAGGTGAGAATATGCTTGAGCATTATATTATAAAGCGCGTGTTGCCCGGTTATAAATCCTGTGGCTCCACGATCAGCAAGGATTGTTTTGCCAGAAGAGAAGGCGGGGGCAATCCCGTCACCGTTGTATACAATGCCTGGCGCGATGCCAAGTTGGAAACCCAGCTGGCCGAAAAGTACGGTATAGAGTTCAAGTGGGACAGTCAGTCGAACACTTATTACCTCAAGTCCAGATATATCCCCGGTATCGGCGATGATATAGGGCCCAACGGCGAACGGCTGGGTGAAACCTGGCGCAGGTTGGACCGGACAGATTTCCGGCGAGAATTGCGCTCGGCAATCAGATCAGAAACCCGCTGGTTCAACATGATGCTGCGCTACAAAGCGGGAAGGCTTGTCGAAAAGAAGTACGGCGTCGTGCGCTGTTTATTGTTTTGCGGGACCCGGGACCAACTCAGGGATTTTAAGGAAGATAAAAAACGTGCCGCCAAAATATACGTCAACCAGCGGGTTATCATGCCCCGCAACGAAGCATTGGGCATAGTCCTCGCCTGTCTGTTCGATCCCTTGTGCCGGCCGCATGAGGTTGAAGTCGGCGACTCTTCAGACCCCGACCATGGCGCGCCGAAGTCCGACACCGAACGCGAGATCGAGTCTACGCTTGCCCGCCTAGCCCAGAATTATGGAATTGTTGATGAAGCCCTTATCGCGAAGATGATCAAAGACTACGACACCATCAGCGAACGCGGCTATACCAAATACTTGATCGAGAAAATATTCATAAGGCTCGGCTTCCAGGGAGCCGGCCGGGCCGCGGCCGATGCTGTGCCGATAGTCGGCTGGATAGTCGCTGGCAGCGATATCATAAGTGCTTTGCACGGCGCCGGACCGAAATTAAAGAAGCTGACATATGTGTTGAATTCAACCGCTGCAGTAGGCATGTTCGCGACTTATCAGACGTATGCCGACGAGATACATACCGGTAATGTCGATGCCGAGGAAGTCGGTTCCTGGAACGAATCACTCAGCAGCGGCAACCGCGGTAATCCTAACGACCCGATAGTCGGCGGAACCGCCGGCGCCGAGGAATCACCGCTGTACGGCCAGCTCATCGGCAACACGCCGGAAGCGAACAAGATATCCATGCAAAACCTGCTTTCGCCCAGTGTATTTGCCCAAGACGGGGGTAATGGAGGAGAAAACAGTCCTGCGGAAGAAGAACACCCCTATTTATGTGAGGATGGTGAGACTACACCTACCGCGCCTCTACACACCTGCCCGGAAGAAAGGCTTGGCCAGGGTATCAAAGTTCTGGATTTATTAAACGACTTCTTCTCTACGCCGGGGGTTAATGTCATTACCGAAGCCGCTAATGTAATATCCGATCTGGTCGGAGGCCTTATCAATGCCATAGTCTCGCCGGTTGTCGATGTCCTTACCTTGATCCCGGGAGTTGATAGCGCGACCGAATGGGTCGGCGGTGTTTTTAACACTTTCTTTACCAAAATAATAACCGAGCTTGTGCCCAATCCGTTCGGTACTAACATGGGCGGTGGCCGGAACGCACATATGATATTCGCCGGCGGGAATGTCTACGGCAATGATTTCACGCATCATGGCATCGGCGGCAGAAAGGCCGAGCCCCGTGAGTCCGCGCAAGCGATAATCGAACGCCATAACAGGGACATGGCAGAATTCGAGTCCAAACCATTCTTCGCCCGGATGTTCGATACTGACACGCCTTACTCCTTGACTTCGCGCCTGGCTATGACCATGCCGTTTGACACTAGTAAAATTCCCCAAGCTGGACTGGCTAACATCCTCCGCGGACCTTTGAGCGTATTCAGTAGTGCGTTCAATCTTTTTGGCGGGGCTGAGGTCTCCGCCGCTACCTTGCCGCTCCAACCCGATCCATTCGGCGTAACCCAATATGTTTACCCCCGGGGAAGCGTGCCGGCTGATCCGGAAAAAGCCTGGGATAATAACAATTGCAGCGATAAAAGCGAGAGCGGCCCGACCCATAAATGGAATGAGGAGGCCGCCGACGGACCGGTGGACGAAAATACCGGCATGCCGGTCAATGATCGCACCAATGTATGTCTGCTTATTGAGGCCGCCACCGGCAGCATGGGCGGACTTTATGACAAGAACCTGCTGACCGAAGACGAACAATCTATCTTCGCATCTTCCGGGGGCGGCACGACCGGCGGCGCGGGCGGAAGCAGCGGAGGCACGGTTTCGGGTTCAGCCCCGGAACTGGCGCAGCAACTACTGGAACTTTCCCGAAACGGCAAGATTGTATTTAACGATCTTTGGAGCGACAGTGATGACGGTTCTGCCCCAATACAAAATATCCAGGATACAGCCGATAGCAGGGAAGCAAAAACCACCAGCACCTGTGCTTCTGAAGGCCGGGGCACCCAAGCGCCCAATCGGACCACCCCATTAAGCCCCAAGTTGCTGGCATTCTTAATCGAGTTGGCGAAGGATGCTCCGGGGATACAAGTAAACTCAATTGCCGGGCAATGCCATTCTTCTCCAAATTCGGAACACTGGAAGGGCCACGCAGTTGATCTGGAATGTAACGGCGCACCCAGCAAATCAGTCATCGACCGGGCCGGGCAGCCGCACGGTGTCACGAATAACGGCGAAGTCTGTCCGGGCGATTATCATTTTCATTATTCAACTACCGGGGGCTAGGGGATGAATATAAAGCTAAAACTAACAAAATCGTTTCAATATTTTTCCCTGCTGGTGTTCGTGCTGTCTTATCTGTTCGCTCCTTTCGGCCAAGCAGTGTTTGCCGAGGAGCTGCCGGCCGAAGAACGCAAGGCGGTCAGCCAATACCCTAACTGGGTCGGCAAATGTTTCGTCGGCGACCCGGACTCGTTGATCGCCGGCTCCGGAGAGCCAGACGGTGCCACCTTCCCGTCCCTTGACCCTACGGCCATGGCCAGTGCCATAGATAAGTTCATCGAACAGGAAAACTCCCGTAGCAAAATGCTGGACTTAGGCCAGACCATCGTGGCTTCCGCCGATAACTCCGATGTTAGCCCGTTCCTTATCGTAGCCATCGCCTACAAGGAATCGAGCCTGTCCGACCCCGGCGACTACAATGTTTCAAACGGTAATAATTCCTTCGGCCGCAAAGCCGCGTCCGGCCAACCGAGCTTCCCCGGAGCCGGGCCGAACGCCGGAACCAGCTGGTACAAATGGTCGACAGTAAAAGCCAGTGTTGATCATACCGCCCGCGAAAACCAGAATGCTACAGGCGGCGGGGACATGGCATCGTACTTGCGGGAAGTGTACGGAAGTGATATCGACAACGGGGACATCCTAAGCCTTCTGACTACATACCTCGGCGGGGACGCATCTGAATATGAAAGGGACGTTGATAGGTGGGTCAGCGAGATGGTCAGACTTTCAGGAAGCAGTGGCGGGGCAAGTGCGGCACAGGCCACACCAACCAGCAATAACAATGTTTATTTGCTCGGTGATTCCATAATGGTCGGAGCATACTTTGAAACCGGGTTTCTAAAAGGTGACCTCCGGTCTGCCGGCTGGACCGCCAAAGTCGACGCTTCCGGTGGGCGGGGCATGAATTACGCCGGCTCGGACCCTAGAGGCAACCTGCCCGGCAGGACCAAGTCCGGCCTGGACGCTATCAGCGCCGATCGTGCCGCTATCAGAGCCTCTGATACTATCGTCGTTGAGCTGGGGACTAACGAGAGCAGCCCGAACCTCGGTGCGCAAAGATCATCCGAAATCTTCAAGTCCGAAATGGTCCAGGCCATCAATAAGATCAAGGCCATCAACAATTCGGCCAACATTTATTGGGTAAACCAGTTTTCCAACGAAACCCAACCTTACACCCCGCATGTCTCTGAGTATAACCAGGCGATCGAAGAAGTAGCTCAGAGCAAAAAAATTAATATTATCAATACCGTTGGCAAGGGCATCACGCTTAGCGATGGCATCCATCCTGATACCGACGGCTATAAGAAGCTTTCGCAGATCATCAGTTCAGCCATCGATCCTTCCGATATAGCACCTGAAGATGTCATGAGCACGGCCAGCGAGTGTTGTCCTCCCGGAGCCGGCGGCGGGGGCGGAACCGTTCTTAATGGCAATAGCAACGAGGAAAAGATCTGGAACTTCCTGGTTTCAGATCCGGATCTGCAGTTTACAGATATACAAGCGGCGGCAGTGTTAGGCAATCTGGAACAAGAAAGTGGCTTCGATCCCGGCGCGGCTTACAGTGGTCCCATAAATAGCGATGCGTACGGCATCATCCAGTGGGTGGGGAACCGGCGGTCCGGTCTTGAACACTTGGCTAACAGAAGAGGCGTGCAGCCTAATGATCTTGGCGTGCAGCTTGAATACATGAAGCTGGAGTTAACCGAAGGCTATGAGCCCACCGGCGTAGGCAGTTACCGGTCCACCGTTTTAGAACCCATGCAGGCAGCAACCGTTTTGCGCACGGCTACCAGGATATGGCTGGAGGCTTATGAAGCACCCTGCACAGCCGGGCCTGGTTGTGATGCTGAAATGGCTATCCGCCTGCCTAACGCGGTAAATTGGCTTAATCGATTCGGTGGAAGCGGAGGCGGTGGAGTTGCCGGTGGCGCTTCAGCCTCCGGCCCCGGATGTGCCGGCGGCGGCGCAAGCGTAGTAGGCGATGCAAACCTGGAACAAACCATCAAGGTAAGCGAGCCGGGTAGATTCATAACCATGCCTTCACGCTACGGCTGCGGCGGCACTGAGCACCGGATCGATTCCAGGATCGCTGCCGGAGTAGCTTATCTGTTACTCAAATATGATATGTGCCTGACCGCCGGTCTCGAAGATGGCCACGCCAGCCACGGCGCCGGACTGGCTATAGACACGGTCCCGAAAAACGGTAATTCCAAAGCCGACTGGAAAAATTCCACGGAAGCGGCCGCGCGGGCTATCGGTTGGTATGGCGACAGCGCCGATGATCCTCAAGGCTCCCAAGCCAGCTGCGCTAACTATACTGACGACGGTATGTGCATGCACGCCGTACACCCCGACAAATTCCCCAAGTGGATGCGTTGGCTGGGTTATAACGGCGCCTCCTGCCACGGCGACCCTTGGCATGTTTTCGGTGGTTGTGGTGCCCACTTGCACGTTGGCTGGGACTCGCCGAACGGTGATGCCACTTCATCCTCGGTAATTTCTGAGCCTATCCCCGAATTATATACATTCCCAGCGCCGGTACCGGAAGACTTAAGAGGTTTGGTAGATTAGATAAGGAAAGTTTATGTTGCGTGAAATATTAACAAGATACAGAAAACAGCTCGTCTTATTATCTGTCGGGTTGATTGCCGTATTTTTGGCTATCTGGCTGTGGAATTATCTGCGGTACGGTACCATATCGGTAACCACGACGGAAAATAATAAGATTACCATCACCGAACTTGACGAGGAGACAGGAAAAGAACGGGATTTGTTTAAGAAGTCCGCAGCCGGGGCATTGACCGTTCGCGTGTCGCCCGGCAGATATATGGTAAGTGTCAGCGGCAAGGTCAATGCCATCAACAAGGTCGCCGTCGTCAAGCCCCGGCAAACGATCAAATACAATCTCAACCCGCCCGGTCTGAAAACTTACGAATCGGTCGTGGGACAGGCGGCAAAGGATATGGCCATAAACGACGGTGTTCTATCGTTCCTGGATTCACAAACCGGAGCGGTAACCCGCGTAAATTCCTCTAACAGGTTGAGCTACCCGGCCGCAAGCGGTTTTATCGAGCTCGATTGGGCCGACCCCGATTTTGGCGTAGGGATAAATAATACCCGGGATCTCTACCTGATTAAAGGTGGTTCGTTATCGAAACTGGCCTTGCCCGAAGCCAAACCTAAGGCCGGTGCTATCAGTTTTTCAGTATCACCAGATCGCACCGTTTTTGTCTCCATTGCCAAAAACATCTATGTATATAGCTCGGGCCGGTTCAATAAAATTTACACAGCCTCCGCGCCGGTATCCGCGATATCCGCGGCGAATAATGCGGTGGCCCTTATCAACCCACCGCCGAGCGACGAGGCGGTGGCCGAAAGCCCGTCCGGTATCACACCGTCCATCGAGCTGATCGACAAAACCGGGAGGCCGCTCGTCAAAAAGAATATCTACGGCAACAAGGGCGTCTGGTCTCCGGACGGCAAGCGTTTAGCAGTCATCAATCATTACGGTGAAAACGGGCTGGGCAGCAGCGAGATTTACGATACGTCGCTTAATCTAGTAAAAACGCTCCCGAACACCGGTATAGGGTCGGTCGACTGGCTTGACGGCGACACATTGGCGTATAACACCGGCAATGCTTTGTGGACTTATGATATGGAGGACGAACAATCGCAAATCATAGTAAGCCTGACGCCACAAAATATTATTCTTTCGGTTGCTATCGAGCGTAAATCCGGACAGCTTTATTTTTCCCACAGCAAACCGGATAACAAATATGTGCTGGAGCGGACAGCTTTGTCAGAAAAGCCTGTAGATGAAGAGCTGGTTGCCTTGAGCGTATTCTTGCCGGTTAATCTGGATTCATGCCTGATAGATTACGTCAATTTCAAAAAACCGCCGGCGATAGCCATGTACACATCTGCCAAGAACCGCTCGATTTGTAAAACCCAAGCCGAGATTGAACTTACCCAGGACCGGATCGACTACAAGAAGTTTAAATACCAGCCTTACATACTTAGAGAAGGCGAGTAACCAAGGTAGGTATAATAAACGCATGCGGATTAACATAAAAAGGCTCTTGGTTCTGGCATCGCTGGTCCTGTTCTTTGCGCTCATATGGTTTTTTGTCCGTTATTTTACTACCGGCAAGCTGGTTATCGAAACCAATGATAAGAACACGCTCATCATGCTCCAAGAGGTATCCGGCGACGGCAAGCCGGCGGCTGAAGCAACCGGTTCGCTGTCAACCAGGATCAGTCCCGGTGAATACATAGCCACCGCTCAAAACGGCGATTCTTTTGCCAAAAGAATAATCGATGTAAAAACCCGCCAGACCTCGGTCTATGATCTGGATCCCGTCGCTCACAAGGTTTTAGAGCCGGTCTTAGCCGACGGTGCTTCGGCTGTCTCAGCCGATTCTAAGAAGCTTTTCTATCTCGATCCCATATCTATGCAGTTGTCCGGTCTGAATTCCAAAAATGAAGTTTCCCGGTTGAGTGGCCAAAGATTTATAAATGCCGAGTGGGCCGGGTTCTTCGGCTTGGCCAAGACCCGGGACAATAACCTGTTTACTGCTACGTCTGAGGGGATAGAACCTTTGGATACCAAAGTATTTTACAGCCTAACCGATGAAATAGATTATGCCGTTTCTTCTAAGAACAAGGTTTTCGTCGCTTACGGTACTCACATCTATTCCGGCGAGCCGGGCAAGAAGTTCAAGAGGATATATACGACCAAAAGCAACCAGCCGTCTATCTTTGCCAGGGCAGGTAATCTCGCCATAATCGATAAATCAAAAAATCAGACCAAAGTAGTGGTTATCGACAGCTCCGGCAGGGCGGTAGAAAAAAACCTGGATGCCGATACTCTATCATGGTCAACAAGTGCTAAGTACCTGTTTATTAAAACCCCCGCCCAGGGCCTGATATACGACAAAGGCATGGGTCTTGTCGCAAAAATTCCCCAAGCCGGCGCTTCCGACCCGACGTGGCTTGATGATTACACCTTGTTTTACGGTATCGACCACCATTTGTGGGTTTATAACCTGGTTTCCGGCGAAGCAAAGACGGTCGCTGCAGTGCCGCGCGAAGGGGCCGTGAAGCAAATTTCAGTAGACGGCAGGTCATATTTGTATGTTACGGCCGAAGTCAACGAAGGCAGCAAATCCTTGGTTTTATTGCGGGTGGGTCTGAAAAATCAGCGGGTTAATCCGGATGCCTTGCGGCTCCATGGCATATTCCCCCAAAATCAGGATAATTGTCATATCGGTTACGTCAACTTTTCCGGCAAACCCGCGATGATTATTCGTTCAACCGCCGACATAGCCCAAGACTGTCTTATAAGAACAAAGGTTGAGCTGAACCAAAATAGTTTTGATAAAAACCGTTTCAGATATTATGTTTACCTGTCTTCCGGCTAGATAGGGATTATCTGGCAATTCTGAGAAAAATTCTTGAGCACTATGTCGGCGTCCGTCGTCGTTATTACCGTCTGGTAATTGCTTAAAAAGCCGGTCAGCGCTTTGCGCCTGGTGTTATCAAGTTCGCTAAACACATCGTCAAGCAGCAGCAACGGCCTTGATCCTGTCTTATCTTCCAACATCCCGAGCTCGATGACCTTCAGGGCCAAAAGCAGCGATCGGGTCTCGCCGCGCGAAGCCGTGGTTGCCACCGGCTGACCGTTTACATATGCCGAAAAGTCTTCCCGGTGGGGCCCGCTTCCGGTAAATCCGCGCGCGCTATCCTTTTCTATATCGTTTTCCAGTGCTTTCATCAGGTCTGCGGAATAATTTTCTCTTCTGAACTTTGTTTCGTATCGCAAGTCCAGCTTGGTCTTCTTGCCTG
Source organism: Saccharimonadales bacterium (SeqCode) (assembly GCA_036276755.1). Classification (GTDB taxonomy): domain Bacteria; phylum Patescibacteriota; class Saccharimonadia; order Saccharimonadales; family 2-12-FULL-41-12; genus JANWLD01. Next base: position 15,700 of record DASUOG010000029.1, read on the forward strand.
ATATACCGGAGTAGGTTTGCGGTAGTTTGGAACCGATCTGTTCTAAGACATCCAGTCTGCGCTTTACGACCGCTTCTGCCAGCTCGCTCAGACGTACATTCCATACAAACAGCTGCCCGCTGTTTATTTGCGGTGTTTTTAAAAGCGCGTTCCTCTGGGCAAGTGCCCGTCTGTAACTTAGGATTATTGTCCGATATCCGTCGTTTAATTCCGCGGACAGACTGTCCAGATATTCCCGTCTGGCCTGCGGTTCGCCATGCATAAGCCCCAGATTGTTCGGTTCGAACAATACTGCCGGCTGTTTCTGCGGGTTGGGTAATCTTTTGTATGTTCTTTTGTTGATATCAAACTGGACTTCGGGAGTTTTTCCTTCTCTGGATCTGATTTTAACGGTCCGGGTGGTATCCTGGCCGGTATGGACGTCTATGCGCGCCCATGTAGATTTATGGTTGACTATGTTTTCGCGGCCGCGGTACAGCCTTCCGTTTGCGACCAGAAGCATCGCCTCCACCATATTGGATTTCCCTGCGCCATTCGGCCCTACGACTATACTCACTCCTCCGCCCAGCTCGAACGAGGCGTCTTTATAAGACCTATAGTTTTGCAGCCTTATATCGGTGAATACCATTGTCGGCCCACCGTACTTGCTAGCTTTTCAGTGGCATTATCACGTGTTTGTATCCGTCATCTTTGTTGTCTTTGACGATGAATGGTTCCAGTTTCTCATTGAATCCGATGAACACCTCGTCGCCGGCCAATGCGTTTACCGCGTCCATTATGTATCGGGAGTTGAGCGTTATTTCACCGTCTCCGGATGTTTTCGCGGCCGCGCCGGCGGAATTTTCTCCCAACTGGGAAGCGATGGAGTTTATGCCGATTTGCTTGGCTTTGCTGTCGATATTTATCTTAACGCTGCCTGCGGTCTCGCGGGCAAACAGGCTTGATACCTTCACAATATTCGCAAGCTCTTCTTTAGAAACTGTGGCCGAAATATTGAACTTTTCCGGTATGAGCTTGCGATAATCCGGGAATTTGCCGTCGATCAGACGGGTTACCAGTTCTACGTCGCCTTTTTGGAAAAGTATCTGTTGTTCATCACTGGTTACTTTTACTTCCTCTTCTCTGTCATCGAGCAGTCTGAGTAGATCCTGAACTGCACTGGCGGGTACCAAGATGTTCACCTCCTGTTTCATCGGCATCAGTTTTTTCTCCGCCAAGCGGTAGCTATCGGTCGCTACCAGGTAAAGGCTCCCGTCGGTCGTGTAGAAATTCACGCCGGTCAGAACGGGGCGCGCGTCATCGTTGCTGGCAGCAACAACCACTTGCGAAAGCGCGTTTTTTAGCTCTTTTGACGGTACCTTCCAACTTTTTCCTTCCTTGATCTTCGGCATCACCGGGTAATCACCCGCCGGCATGCCATTGATGATTGATTTATGCTGGTCGGTCTTGATATGCAGTTTACTGTCTTCCAACCTGATATCTATCACTCCTCCGGGCAGGCTGGATATGAAATCCTGAGCCAACCGGGCGGGTACGGTTATCGAGCCGCTTTCGCTGACTTTTGAGCCGATGTAGTTCGTGATAGCGATATTCAGATCGGTTGCTGCTATACAAACTCTGTTGTCTACTGTTTTTATCAGTACGTTGGCCAAGATGGGCAGGGTGTTTCTGGTGGTTGCTATGCGGGCTACGTTATTTAGGGCACGACTTAGGTTTTCCTGGGTTACCTGCAGTTTCATATTTACTATAATCCTTTATTTAAATTAGTTTCTTTTATAGAAGGGCCTGTGAAGAACATGGAAAACTCCAGATTAACTGTAAAAAATCTTACATTTGCTTTCGGGAAAACGTTGCGCGAAAACTGTGAATAAAGATGTTTAAAAAACCTGTTTTGCACAAGGCCGGATAAAAACCTGCCGATGCCTGAGTATAAAGTTCCGGGTTTCCACAACAAACCCCTAAGGGCCTCCACTGCCGACACACAGGCTTTAAACATGCAATTTTTCCTTTATGGAACTGATCGCGGCCCGGATATCCGGGTCATAAGCCTGCTCTTTTTCTATCTTTTCAACGGAGTGAATAGCTGTGGTGTGGTCCTTACGGCCGAGTTCGCGGGCTATCTTTGGGAAACTAAGGTGTAGTTCGCTGCGGATTATATACATGGCTATCTGCCGCGGCACCACGATTTCCTTGTCTCGTTTCGGTCCCACTAACTCCTCCACAGACAAGGAAAAATATCTGGCTGTCTTTTCGACCACCTGTTTGGCCGTCAAGTGCCGCGGCCGGGCTTTTTGGTTGCCGAGCAATGCCAGTGCGACCTCCAGCGATGGCTTCAACTGCCGCATCTCGCAAAAGGCGACGATCTGATTCAAAACCCCTTCCAATTCGCGGATATTGTTTTGCACATACGCCGCCAGGTGTTCTACCAGGTCGTGGGGCAAGGAGATGCCGTGTTGTTGGGCTTTTGACTGGATAATCACACACCTGGTCTCAAAGTCCGGCGCCTGCATATCTATAGCCATCCCCCATTCGAACCGCGAACGTAGCCGGTCGGTCAAGGTCGGGATGTCCTTGGGCCGCGTATCACTACTGATAATTATGTGTTTGTTGGCCTGATGCAGGGCATTAAAGGTATGAAAGAATTCCTCTTGGGTCTTTTCTTTGCCGGCGATGAATTGCACATCATCGATTATCAGCACGTCCGCGCCGCGGTAATACCCGGCGAAATCGGTGTTCTTCTTGTACCGTATGGCGTCTAAGAACTCTTGCACGAATTGCTCGGTAGTCACGTAAACCACCCGCGCCGCCTTCTTGTTCGCCAGCAAGGTGTTGCCGACGGCCTGTATCAGATGGGTCTTGCCAATCCCGACGCCGCCATAGATGAACAATGGGTTGTACTTTGCTCCCGGGTTCTGGGCGATCGCCTGGCAGGCGGCGTATGCCAGCTCGTTGCCGGAACCGACGATGAAATTTTCGAAGGTATATTTCTCATTCAAACCATGGCGGTAAGAGTGGGTAAGTCCGGAAGAGGCTTCAGCAGCCGTTTCCTGCGCAACCGGGCCTTTGCCGGATAAAACCACAGGTATATCTTCGACTTTTCGGTGCAGAGAGGAGGCCGGCAGAATCTTATATTCCACCACGACGGGCTTAATCCCGTTGTTCTCAAGGGTTTGGACAATCAGCTCGTTGAACTTGCTTTCCAGCTGTTGTTTTATGAATACATTAGGCGCACCGACGGTTACTCTGCCGTCTTCGGCTTTCAAAAGGCGCGTGTTTTTGAACCAAGTCGCGAAGTTTCCCGAAGAGACACTTAACTCAATCTCGCCCAGCACGGTTTGCCATAATGTGGCGGTATCCAATACTTTTTTCATACCCTCTTTTTTCTTTCTATATGTCAAACAACTATAGCGAAACTCTGCCTAGTTTTCCACAGTAATTTTCATAACAATTTATTTTTCATCAAAACGTACGCCAACAGATAGTTATTTATACACAGCCAAAAACTGTATCTGTTATTTTGTGGATAAAGCACCACGCATAGTGGATAATCTCGAACGTTTTTTGGTAATAACATTGTCAAAAGCACACTAAAATCCACAAAGATTTGCTATTTTTCCATAATTTGATAAATTTGCGTGGGCAAGCTAGTATTTACTAACAATCTTACATAAACCTGCCAATAAAACGAAGGAAAAATATGCCCAAGCGAACGTATCAGCCGAAGAAACGCAAGCGTGCCCGCGTGCACGGGTTTTTCAAACGCATGAAAACCAAGACCGGACAACGCGTTATCAAGCGGCGCCGACTCAAAGGTCGCGACAAGCTGTCCGCTTAAGCCGATAACTACCATCGCTCGGCCGCACCCTGTATCCTATAGTTAATGATTTCACAAAAACATCGCTTCAGGGGGCAAAGATCCATTGAATATGTTTACAAAAAAGGCCGGACCGCGAGAAACGGCCCGTTTAGCATAAAAGTGTTGCCGACCAAGCGGGAGGATTACCGTCTGGCAGTGGTGGTCAGCAAAAAAGTAAGCAAATCGGCGGTGAAACGCAATCGCATCCGGCGCCGGGTTTTTGAACTTTTCCGCAAGGCGCGCGCTGAGCACGGCCGTCCGATACCTTGCGACATCGTAATTACCGTGCATGGCGAACAGCCGGCAGTTTGGCCGGCTGACAAGCTTGCCGCGACGTTTCACGAACTGCTTGCCTCGGCCGGAATCGGGGCATAAAGCTGTGTTAAAGTAGTAAGTAGCATTCTTCGGCTTCTCAGCAGAAAGAACGCCAACAAATAAGACTTAGCGTTTTTAGACCGAAGAATTTTATAATAATCAGGAGAGTATAGGTGTTTCAGACCTTTGTTGAACAGCCGGTTTTTAACTTGCTTGAGACTATCTACGCGCTTGTACCGGGCCATGATCTTGGTCTAGCGATTATAATTTTTACCGCCCTGGTGCGGGTACTCCTGTGGCCTCTGGTAAAAAAGCAACTTCACCAGGCAAGGGCGATGCGGAAGCTCCAGCCCAAACTCAAGGAGATTAAAAAGGCCGCCAAAGGTGATCGGCAAAAAGAAGCCCGCCTGCAGATGGAACTTTACAAGGAACATGGGGTTAAACCTTTCGCTACCATCGGCACCCTGATAATCCAGTTGCCGATTTTCATCGCGCTGTTCTTTTCCATCCGCAAGCTTATCGAGGATCCGAACAGCTTGCAGACCTTTTCATACGACTGGGTCAAAAACCTGTCATGGATACAGACACTGGCCGAAGATATCTCGCAATTCCAGCATACTTTCCTCGGCTTCGTGGATCTTTCGCGTACAGCGATTACTGCAGAAGGGGTATACGTACCGGCGCTTATAGTGGCGATTGTCGCCGCGATCGCCCAGTTCTACCAGAGCAAACTGATGATACAGGACAACAAGGACGCCAAGAAACTGTCCGAAATACTGCGCGAAGCCGCCGCCGGCCAACAGGCCGACCAGTCCGAAATCGGTGCGTCGATCAGTCGCCTGATGATGTACTTCCTGCCGTTCATCACCTTCATCTTCTCGGTTTCTATCCCTTCGGCGTTATCTCTTTACATCCTGACCACCAGCGTGGTCGGGTACTTCCAGCAGGCATATGTATTGAACCAGGACAAAGAGGAGATGCACCAGCTGGCCGTAGAAGCCGAAGCCAAAGAAAAGGTTGAAGCAAAAACCAAGAAGAAAAAGTCTAAAAAATCTTCTAAGAAGAGGAAGAAACGATGAGCCCCAAAGATGATAAACCAACCAAACCGGATCAGGAATCCATAGAGCAAGCCATTCAGTTTGCCAAGAAGTATCTTGAGGATTTGTTATCGTTCTTCGGCCTAAATACCGATGTTTACGCCACCAACAGCGAGGATGAGGTCATTGAACTGCAGGTTCCTTCCACCCACCTAAACGGTTTTCTTATCGGTTCCAAAGGCGAAACCATGCGCGGCTTCCAGTTCCTTACCAGTAACGCGCTCAAGAACGGCGGTTACGCCATGACGCGGGTCAATGTCGACATCGCAGAGTACAAGAAACAGCGCGCCGAACGGCTGCGGCAAAAGGCCGAAGAATGGGTTGGAGAAGTTAAGGATTCAGGCAAACCAAAAGATCTGCGTCCGATGAACTCCGCTGATCGGCGGGTAGTGCACAAATTAGCCGGCGAGCACGGCCTTGTTACCGAATCCGTCGGCGAGGGCAGGGATCGCCACATAGTTATCAAGCCCGGCGCGGGCGAAGAAGAACCGGCTAAGGATTAAGCGCTTTTATCTTCTGAATCTATCAGTTTGAACAACCAGGCTACTACCAGCAACACAATCGCCACTATGATTATCCCGGTAAGCGGCACCCCGCCACCGCCTTGTTCCAGCGCGTTATTTTGACTTGTATTCGCAGGCGGTGGAGATGTGCCTAGCACCTGGGTCTGATTCAGCAAACTGGCCGTATCCGGATTATTACCGAACAAATCGCCGCCTTGTCCCTGCAAACCGGAGTTCGGCGCGGTCGTTGCCGGTATGGGCGCCGTCTGAGTTTGCAACCCGCCGGCGCTCTGCGGTTGGGAGGTTGCGTTTTGATTTTGACCGTTATTCACTGACTGTATTATACCAAGCCTCAATTTATATAAGTGACATTTTGAGTAAACATAGGTTTAGACAATACCCGCGGCGTCTTAACAGGTACGCTTATGCTTGCGGCCGGTCAGTTTTATGTTTAAACTGCAGGAAATGACGCAAATTGAGATATTGGAGGCGGCAAGGCCTCTGACAGATACCGCTTGGGTCGATGAACTTGAGCAAAGGGTCGCAGAAGAAGCCTTTGGCGAGGCTTTGGACTTTCACCATGAAGAACTGGGCAGAAAAGCCTTGGTAGTATTCGGCCGGGACGAAGCCGGCGAGATGCATGAGCGGACCGGTGCCCTAGATACTGTCCCTATTGAAAGCATCGAAGGAGCGGTGGATTTAAATATGCCCGAATCGTTTATGCGGCACGGCAAAGCTGGCCTTAAGCGGGAACTGGCAATACGTGCCATGAGGACGGAAACCGGCGCGGAAAGAGTGCTGACGGTACCGGTGGATCACCAGCGACGCCTGCAGAAGGAAAGAGCCGCGGTAGTAAATTCCTATGACAGGATTATCGGCAGGGACTTACCGTGGCGATCGACCAGGACGCTCATCAGGCTGGCCGTCGTTACGGATAGAATCCACATACAGCAGGGCCGACTGGACTTGCTGGCTCAGCATCTGCCGGATGGAACCGATTTCGGGATGGGCCGAATCACTCGTGAAAGCATCGGTCTGCAGGAAAGCCGCGTCCCGGCGTAAAAATAAACGGCTCAATTTGAAATTGAGGCGATTTAACAGAGGTGCTTATGCTTGCAATTGGCTGAATTTATGCTTAAACTTCATCAAATGGCAACATTTGAGGTAATCGAAGCAAAAAGACCACTGGAAGCAGTCGGCTGGATAGAAAGAGCCGCTAAGGCGGCAGAAGAGATATTCGGGCATGGCACGCTTGACTTCCAGGATGGCAGGCTGGCCGAGAGAGGCGTGGTCCTGCTGAGCAGAGAAGAACAGGAGCGAATGTATCGGCGGGTAGACACGCTGGGACATTTGGCAACTGACGACATCACCGATACGGTTGAAAGAGGGATGCCGATTTCGTTCGAAGAAAGAACCGAGCCGTCGCTGAGGAATAAGCCTAAGATAAAGACGCCCCGGGAACCGAACAGAGGAGGAAAACGCCTGGTAGTTGCCCGCACCGGATACGAGGGCCGGTTCACAAAGGAACGGCACGCCTTGACGGAGGCTATCAACAGAGGGGTGAGGATGCGATTGCCTTGGGAGAGGTTTGGTGCTGAACTGACCTTGGCAACCGTAGAAACGGACGCGTTCATCAGTAATTATGATCTGGCCGAACTTGGCAAGCATTTACCCTCGCGCATCCACGTAGGTCGCGGACAGCTAAACCGCGTAACGGCAGAGCCTTACTAAAGTTGTAACAGAACGCGAACCCAGTGGAAAGAGACAGGAACATAGATACTACGCAACGAGCCGGTACGAATCCGGAAAATACTCCTGCGTGGATCAGGTGGGCTGGCAGGCACCTGCCGGAACTGCGGGTTATGAAAGCGGCCGGCATATTAGGCGTAGGGAACAAGGAATGGCGCAATGTCGCCGAGCACCTTCTGGCTACGAATGCGGTCGCGGTGTTCGTAGGCAACAAACTTGCCCAATCAGGAGTAAAAATAGATTTAAAAACCATAGACCAAGCCAGCATTTTGCATGATTCTACAAAACGTCTTGAGCGGGAACAAGGAATAACCGCTGCGAATGAGCATGATTATTCGATACGCGGGAACTTTTTGCAGCGATTCGGTTACTCGTTTGAGGTGTTGGCAGCGACCGAATACACAGGAAGGGTCCCGGAAATATTCATTGATGATCCAGAGAAGCGCAGAGAAGCGGTCGGCCAGCTTCCCATGGAATGGCTGGTGGTCGCTTATGCAGACGCCAGGACGCGGAACACCGACGTCGTATCCCTAGAGGAAGCAAGAGATTTAAACAAAGAGAAAATACCGGAAGATGCAGGGTTCTACGACCAGTGGCATGCGTTTTATAAGGACGTAGAAGACAGGATAATGAGCGAAGTAAGCGAGCCGGATTTTGGGCCGCAAAGTGTCAACAACGATTCTGTCATAGGGATGGTCAGAAGCGCTTAGCGGCAGTTTAACAGATACGCTAATGCTTGCTTTTTTGGGTATTTAAGGGGTAAAATTCCTTGTCATGATGAGGATCGACTCGGTAGAGGCTATGCGGGCTATACGCCCGCTAGAGGATGATAGTTGGCTGGCAGGCTTCGAACAAAGGGCGCAGGAGCTATTCGGCCCGGAGGCTTTGGATTTTGATGATCCGGTACTGGAAAACCACGGGGTAATACTCATCGACCCGGCCGAAGTAGCCGAGGTACGCGCGATTACCAACGGACTACTGGGGCATCTCTCGTCTAAACAGCTCGTCAAACACGCATGGCATGAGCTAGACGCATCCTTTGCCGAGCCGATAGATGACGCCAGGTTCGGCAGTGAATTGATGGTGCGCGATGCCAATGTCGTGGATGCGCCTTCCAAACAAGTGCTTATTGCTAAGATAAATCCCGATAAGTCGCTCAAACGTGAGAGATTCGGATTGTTAAGGGCGGTAGAAAAAACCGCCCGGTCAAGCGGTCTCGACCTGCCATGGCGCGGTGCCGGCCCGTATAACCGGGTTTGGATGAGGCTGGCTGTACTTACGGAAGAAAGTTATTACATACCGTTTGATCACCGTATGCTGGAGCTGGCTAAGCATCTGCCTGATGAAGTACGGGTCGGCCCCGGCCGGATCGAACCGGCTACCGGACAAGTCTCCCGATTAGTCAGATAAGACGCTGTCGTAGATGCCGAGCGTTTGTTCGGCCGTCTTTTGCCAAGAGTATTTGCGCAAGCGTTTCCTGCCTTCTTCTACCAGCTTTTTCGCTAACTTCTCATCGGTTATGACTTTTTCTATCGCTTCAGCCATCGCTTCAGTGTTTTTCGGGTCGAAATATTCCACCGCATCGCCGTAGACTTCCGGCAGACAGGTCGCATTGCTTGAAACCACCGGGCAGTCGTGTGCCATGGCCTCCAGTCCCGGCAGGCCGAACCCTTCGCTAAGCGAGGGGAAGATGTATGCCCGGGCGTGTCCATACAACCATTTAAGCTGGGATTCGTTTATATAACCCAGCGTATGGATGTTATCAGCCGCCGGGGACTTCCTTATGTACTCGTCCAGGTTCTTATAATAATATTCCTTCTTGCCGGCGAGCAGCAGGTGTAAGCCGGAGTGTTTCTTATTCAGAATTTCAAAGGCATCCACCAAGCGGTGCAGGTTCTTGTGCGGAAATGCCCGGCCGACGAAAAAAATGAAGTTATCCGGCACGTTTTCGGGCCGTTCGCCGGCACGGGCTATCGGCGGGTCGCTGGCCTCGTTAGTAATGACCAGCTTTTTCTTGGCAAAGGGCTGGTGCTTGGCCAGATCTTCGCGTACGTATTCGGTCGGCACGATGATTCTGCGCGATTTTTTATGGCTCCACCACAGAAGGAAGCGGTATAGAACCATGCGGATGACGTGGAACCACTGGGGGAATTTGCCGGCCCGGGCGTATTCGAACATCGTCAGATCATGCGTGGTGGTAACTATCCGGCCAAAATACAGCAGCGGTTGCTGGGTCATCGTAAAATGCACCAGATCCGGCTTCAGCCGGTAGAGCTGAAACGGGAAGAGTATCTGATCCAGCGGATTAAGCGAAAATTGTTCGAACCGGCAGACTACGGTCCTAAAGTTCGGATTTTGCATCTGCCAGTCATCGTCCGGCTGGACGAGTATCGTGTAGCGGTTGGTCTTATCGATTTTTTGCAGGTTTTCGATCAATCGGTCGGTGTAACGGCCGGTACTGGCTTGGCGCACCCGCGCGTCGATGACGATGTGCTTCGGTTTGTCCGACATGCTTTATAGTATAAGTCATGGAAAGAATATTCAGGTGGCCGCAAGCCCTGGCTATCCTATTGCTCGTATACATGCCGTTCCATGTTTTTTTGAGCCAGTGGCTGAGCACTTACACCGAGTACCTGGATGTTTGGAAGATCTGGAAAGATTTATTGCTTGCTCTGGCGGTCCTGCTGGTATTGATTTTGGTTTATATCAAAAGGGGTTTCAAAGACCGGCTGTTTTGGGTGTTCACAGGTGTTTCGGCGGTTTATTTCGCGATTCACATTATCCTGTGGCAAGCTCATCCGGAAAATGCATATGAGACTACTTTGCTGGCTACCGCATATAATTGCCGTCTGTTTGGCTACGCTATCTTAGGCTGGGGCGCCGGAGTGCTGATCAAGAAGCACTTGGATATTAAAAAGATTTTTAAGCTTGCGATCATCGTCAGCTCCATCGTCTGTATATTAGGCGTTTTGCAATTAGTCTTGCCGCAGGATTTCTTGAGCCACTTCGGTTATGGCGACGCCCGCGGCGCCAAGTCGTTTTTCTTCATCGATAACAAACCGGAGCTACGGCGGGTCATGTCGACCATCCGCGAACCGAACTCACTGGGTGCTTATCTGATACTGCCGATAACCGTTTTGGTCGGCGCCTGGCTTAAGAAACCACGGATACGGATGTTGCTTTCCGGTCTTTTACTGCTCCATGGCTTGGCGCTGTTTCTAACATTTTCCCGCAGTGCGTGGGTGGGAACCTTCCTGTCCGTTGCGCTGATGATCTTCTGGCTGTATAAGGATAGGGTTCTAAATTTTATCAAAAAATACTGGGCGTTCTTGCTCGCCGGTTTGGTGGTCATTGCCCTTGGCGCGTTTTTACTGCGCGACCAGTACTTCGTGCAGAACGTGCTGTTTCATAGCGACGAGAACACGGTGCTGGAAAAAGATTCCAACGAGCGGCATGTCGATCTGCTGGTAGAAAGCTCCAAATCGGTAGCACAGATGCCGTTCGGGCACGGTCCCGGTACGGCCGGGCCGGTGTCGGTGCACACGGCGGACAAGGTGATCCCGGAGAATTATTTCGTCCAGATAGCCTATGAAATAGGCGTTTTCGGCCTGGCGCTGCTTATTGCGATAGTGGCCTTTGTCGCCACCCAGCTGTATCGGATCAATGATTTTTATAGCAAGGCCCTGCTGGCGGCATTCGTTGGCATTACATTCTGCAACTTATTACTCCACACCTGGGCGAATGAAGCAGTCGCCGCCCAGTGGTGGCTGTTAGCCGGGTTTGCAATCTCAGCCGGTCTTACCGGGCAGAAGCGAACGTAGTTTTTGCCAGTATTTCGAATTCGGCGGCAGGTCTTTATACAAAATCGACCAGATGTAGGCGTTGCTGGCTTTACGCTTTCTTTGGATCTCATACCGCTGGATGAATGCATGCGGCAAGTTCTTGGTAGAAAGCAAAACGCCTTTTAACACCGGCCAGCCCTGGCCCTTTGCGACCGAGCCGAAGAACATCAGGCCATAAACGAGGAAAAATCGGGGGAACGTTCTTGGCAACAGAGCCAAAGGCATGTTTTTCCAAAAAAGCATCGGCAGGTTCTTAGCGGTCTGCAATCTGGTGAAACCGGCCAGCTTGCCGCTGGTACTGCCGGTCGCGTGGTAGCCGATCGCTTCTGGCTCATACATTGCTTTCCAACCCAGCAGCTGCAGCCGAAAGTTATAATCCGTATCTTCGAAGTAAGCAAAGAACTTCTCATCGAACAATCCAACGTCTCGGACGGCTTTTGCCCGATACATCGCCGCGCCGGCGCAGGCGCCGAATACTTCGCCCGGTTGGTCATTGGCCTGCTCGGCCGGTAGGTCCCGCTCGCGTGGGATAGTCAGGCCCCAGATAGAATACTCATCGCCGGTGTTATCAACTTTCTTACCGTCGACATCCAGTAGTTTTCCTGTAGCCGCCCCGGCTTTTTTATGGGCTTTCAATGTCTTTTCCAGCTCCACCAGCCAGTTTTTCTCCAAAGTAACGTCATTATTGAGCAGGACTATGTATTCCGCACCTTGCTCAAGCGCTTCCTTTATCCCGACGTTCACGCCGCCGGCAAAGCCGAGGTTTCTCTCATTTTGGATTATCTGCACATTGGGAAACGACTTTTCGATCAGTTCGACCGAATTATCTTCGGATGCATTGTCGACAACGATCACATTGTGCTTTTTGGTCTGATCCTGCAAGGACTTCAGGCATTTTATAGTCAGTTCACCACCGTTCCAGTTTGGGATAATAACCCAGATGCCTGTATTATTTATCATGTATTGTTTAATTTTAACCCAAGTTGATGAGTTCTATAAAAAACGACAGATTTCCTATTAAAAAGCAAAAAAGCCTGCTTGCAGAAATGATTAGGACGGACTTTAAGCTCCGCTACCAAGCTTCAGTGCTAGGTTATTTGTGGTCAATCTTAAAGCCGTTGTTCATCTTTGCGATCCTATACACAATTTTTGGCAAAGTCCTGAAGCTCGGTGCCGGCGTGCCAAATTATGCGTTGTCTCTATTGCTTGGAATAGTGCTTTGGAACTTTTTTGCCGAAGCAACAAGCGGCGCGCTGAAATCTGTCGTAGCAAAGGGCAGTTTGATTAGGAAAATCGACATCCCAAGATATTTGATACCGATTTCCGCCACCGCTTCGGCATTCATAAACATGATACTCAACCTCACGGTAGTTTTTCTGTTTTTGGCGTTCGCGCAGATTAATGCGCTTAGCTGGCAAACATTGATAATCTTTCCGGTGTTAATACTTGAGCTGATAATACTTACTTTGGGAGTGGGGTTTTTCCTAGCTGCTGTTTACGTAAAATTGCGTGACATTGATTACATCTGGGAAGTCATGCGCCAGGCTTTGTTCTATGCGATACCGATAATCTATCCGCTCAGCCGGGTTCCCACCGAGACGATCCAGCAGATAATGCTGATGAACCCGCTGGTTCAGATAATCCAAGATGCACGGTCGGTGATTACTTACAAAGGCACCGAGCAAGTACCTGATGTTTTCTCCAGCGCAGCTTTTCAATTGATCCCAATCACGCTAGTCCTTGCCTCGATCTTTATAGGCGTCGGTTATTTTATGAAGAAATCAAAACACTTCGCGGAGAATATTTAGTATGAGCGACGACGTAGCGATCAAGGTAGAGAATGTTTCCAAAGACTTTATTCTGCCGCACAAAAAACGCGGTACGTTGAAATCATTTTTCCTAAACCCGTTTTCCAAATTTGAGAACGAAAAACAGCACGCGTTGCATAATGTATCTTTTGAAATAAAAAAAGGCGAATTTTTCGGTATTGTCGGCCGGAACGGTAGCGGCAAAAGCACGCTTCTTAAATGCATGGCCGGGGTCTATAGTCCGACAAAAGGCAATATCAAGGTAAACGGCAGTCTGGTGCCATTCATCGAACTCGGTGTTGGCTTCAACCCCGAGCTTAGCGGCCGCGACAATGTGTATTTGAATGGTTCTTTGCTCGGGTTCTCCAGAAAAGAGATTGATGAAATGTATCAGGAGATTGTGGACTTTGCTGAACTGGAAAAATTCATGGACCTGAAATTGAAAAATTATTCATCGGGGATGCAAGTAAGGTTAGCTTTCTCAATCGCTATAAGAGCAAAGGGCGATATTTTATTATTAGACGAGGTTCTTGCCGTCGGCGACGCAGCATTTCAGCAAAAGTGCTTCAATTATTTCGAGATATTAAAAAGAAATAAAAAAACTGTAGTTTTAGTTACTCATGCAATGGATTCCGTTAAAAGGTTTTGTAACCGAGCAGTATTTATTGAAAATGGAAAATTAAATTCGATTGGTAGTCCAGATAATGTTTCTGATCAATATTTATTGAAAAATATTGATACTGGAACTATAAATAAGAATGCTAACACTCATGATCTTAAACTAACAGAAGATGTTTCTGATCTTTCTTTATCATTAAAAAGCGACACCGGTTTAGAAAGTAATGATTTTCTATCCTTTGAAGTTAAGTATACCCTTACTAATGAATTCAACCCTTCTTTGGCATTCACTATCTCTAGAGAAGGGATTTCTATAGCTGAAGTGAACACTATAAATATGAAATTACCAAATACTGCCAAAATTCAACATACCATAATATATAAAACCTCTCTGAGCTCATTTAATCCCGGATTATATAAAATAGATATTGCTCTTTGGCAACGAGAAAATAGAAAATCAAAAGCACAAAAGCTAAAAGCAACAGAATTCCTAGTAAAGGGTAGCAATCCGACAAAAGGCGGGGCTATGAACCTTGAAGGAAAGTGGGAAATCCAAAAATAAAACTCTTTAAAAAAATTCTTTTAAAGTAAAGTTCGAAAAATTATGGTGTTTCCACATCTCCACCATAGTCTTGCTTGTTTTAAGCTTCGTGTACTCATAATCTAGGTCCTTGTATAAGTCCCAGGTCAAATGGTAAATTTTGTTTTCTCGAGTTCTTGCCCACTTCTTGCCCAGCACTTTATAGCAATAGTCGTAAATATCTCCATCTACAAAAAACTTTTTGTTTTTCTTTATCCATTTTAAGTAATTTACCAATTCTTTACCGCGAAACATTATCAAATGACAACCAGTCTTACCTTCGTCAAAAGGACCTGTGCTAATAAGTTTAGGTATCCAATTTACTGCTTCAGGAAATGTCTCTAAGGGCAGGTTATCCATAAGTATACCGGCGCTGCAACAAAAAACTTCTTTGTAATTTAATATGCCTAGAGCCTCTTTAAGCCATGAATCTCCGTCTTCTATTGTGAGATCTCCATCGCTAACTACAACGTAAGGGCATTTTTCTATTTTTTTTATTTCCTTCTCTAAAACCATTTGATATGCGTTGTTTGTAATATTTTCTTCAAATAGATAATATCTACGTATTTTTAAACTTTTCCCAAAAGCTGTTATTAATTTCTTAATTTGGGGGGTGTTGTTACTCGGGTTCTCAATTACTACAATGTCGAAATACTTGCTTAAGGTTACAAAAAAATCAAGGCTTTCTTTTATTATTTCGTACTCCTTATAAACTAATATATAGCAAATAGGCTTATTTTTTTTAAACATATTTCATTCTATACCTCAAAAACCTAAAAACAAAAGTACAAGGACGTCGCGCGTTGAGGAATTGTTAATAAGGACCAGCGAAGCAATAAAATCGGATATAATAACTATCAGTGAAGAAAATGGGAATAATAGGTAACGGTGGCCAAGCGAATGAGGCAGAGTCTTATCTTGGAAAAGGTACTCATGTTATATTCAGAGCCGTTTCAGCTAATTATTTGGATAGTACCCCGGGTTTGATCGATTTGAACAATCCGGGAGATAAGGCCTCGATTCCGGTAGTGGCTGCAGTTGGTCCTCCGGGCCTAAGACGGAAATTGGTGGAACAATGGCCTAGCGATAATTACGCAACCGTAATTGCTAAAAACACATCTATTGACAAGGGGTGCATAATTGACAAAGGATCTATTATTGCTCCAGGTTCCATAATAACCACAGATGTTAATATAGGCCTACACACAATTATTAATATAGGAGCGACCATAAGCCATAACTGTAAAGTTGGTGACTTTGTAACCATTAGTCCAGGTGCCCATATAGCCGGCAACGTAGAATTAGGTGACGGCGTTTTTATAGGGATAGGAGCAACTGTAAGCAATGGGATCAGAATTGCTTCCGGTGTTGTAATAGGAGCAGGCGCTGTGGTGATACATGATATAAATGAAGCCAACAGTGTAGTTGTGGGCAACCCTGCCAAACCTATAAAAGTAAACCAAGACTGGTTGAATGAAATATAAGATACCCTTCATAAAACCAGAACTGCCCCCGGCCGAAGATCTGATAGATTGCTACAAACAGATCGTAGACTCCAACTGGTTCAGTAATTTCGGCCCGCTAGAACAAAAACTGTGTAAAAACGCAGAAAACTATATCGGACAAGGTGTTTTCGTTACAACCGTATCCAACGCCACTACCGGGCTGATGCTGGCCATAAAAACGCTTATGAAGCCAAAGCCTGGTCAAAAGCAAGTCTTGGTCCCGGCCTTTACCTTTGCGGCTGGCCCGGAAGCGATAATCTGGTGCGGACTCGAGCCTGTATTTATAGACGTTAACCGACAAACTTGGCAGCCGAACCTAGACCAAGCGCAACGGTATTTGCAAGAAAATCAGGATCAGGTAGCGGGCATTTTATTCTGCAATATTTTTGGTGTGGGGGCACCAGAAATAGACAGATGGGAAAACTTAGCACAAGAATTTGGCGTGCCATTAATTATAGACTCCGCCGCCGGATTCGGGTCTGAGTACGAGGACGGGAATAAGCTTGGTGGGAAGGGAGACTGCGAAGTATTCTCATTCCATGTTACGAAGCCTTTCGGTGTAG
>DASUOG010000030.1:0-13738 GCA_036276755.1 Saccharimonadales bacterium (SeqCode)
TCCGGCGAATAACAAGAGAAAATATAGCAGTTTAGGTTGTTTTATGCAAAGAAATTTACTCCTGTTTTTGCTAGAATTATGGTTGTCTAAGCCACCTTAGCTCAGCTGGTAGAGCAACACATTCGTAACGTGTAGGTCAGCGGTTCGATCCCGCTAGGTGGCTCCATAAGCGGGTATGGTTTAGTGGTACGACGCGACCTTCCCAAGGTTGAAACGCGGGTTCGATTCCCGCTACCCGCACCATTAGATTGTTGTATAATTAGGCAAGTGCCAAGACCCAAAACTTACTTTCATGACCGGTTGATTTTATTGATTCTGTCAATCAATACCTTTCTGGCGATAGCCTTGGTGTTATCCTCGCTTTTTGCATTGAGCGATAACAGCGCGGTCTATATCCGCGAATATCGTTCGAACCTAGGCCTCGATGGCTATGAGGCCGGCGGGTTTAAGGATGTCCTGGCCTTTGCGATTTTTTCGGTGATACTTTATGCTTTCCAGATTTACGCAAGCACCCGGATTTATCATATACGCCAGCATATATCTCTGATGATCCTGCTTTTAGTCATGGTCATCTATATATTCGCTCTATTGGTTTTGAACGCACTTTTAGGCCTTAGATAACCGATGAAAATAAATTCGCTGGAAATACCCCTGCAGCCTGAAAAGGACAGGACATATAGATTTTTTGAAAAATTGCCGGCTATCTTGAGCTGGTTGTTACTGGCGACACCGGTGATTCTAAGCCAAATAAGCCCGCGTGCTACCGTATTCTTCATTTTAGGATATTTGTTAATGTGGTTTATTCGTGCGGTAGCCTTGAACGTTCGTGTTTTACAGGGATGGCGTAATACCGCACAGCATCAGAAGTACAATTGGACCAAAATGCTCGATGATCTGGAAAAACGCAAACCTACACTCAAAAATCCCGACTGGCATGCCGACAATATCAAGAGGCTGGAACAATACCCGGCGCCGGTAAAACCGTCGGAGGTGATCCATAGCATAATTATCGCCGTTTACAATGAATCCAAGGACATAGTCGAGCCAACCATAAAGGCTGTTGTCGACTCAAACTTCGATATGAAGAAGGTGATCCTACTGATAGCGTATGAAGAAAGAGGGGGCCAGGAAGTCAAAGAGCTCTGCCAAGATTTGATTGCGCAGTATGGCATTAAATTCAAGCACGCCGAAGCGATAGAACATCCTAAGGACATCAAAAACGAAGTTATCGGCAAGGGCGGCAATATTACTTTTGCCGGCCGGCATCATCTGAAATGGCTCAAGGAGCAAAAGATAGATCCTAGGAGAGTAATAGTTACGACTCTGGATTCCGATAACCGGCCACATCACAATTACCTGGCAGCTCTGACTTATACTTATTGCCTCTGCCCGGAGCCTAAACTTATTTCCTTCCAGCCGATAGCCATGTATACGAATAATATATGGGATGCGCCGGCCCTGATGCGAGTTATCGCTACCGGCAATTCTTTTTGGAATATTATCCTGACCATGCGTCCGCACTTGATCCGTAATTTTTCTGCGCACGCCCAAAGTATGGAAGCGCTGGTTGATACGGATTTCTGGAGCGTAAGGACGATAGTTGAGGATGGACACCAATTCTGGCGGACTTATTTTCGCTATGATGGTAAGCACGAGGTTTACCCCGTATATTTGCCTATTTATCAGGATGCCGTGCTTGCCGAGGGATACCGCCGCACCTTAAGGGCGCAGTTCATCCAAGTCCGCCGGTGGGCATGGGGTGCATCGGACATCGCTTACGTAATCAAAAAGGGCTGGCTTACGAAAAATAAGGTTCCCAAGTATGATCTGCTAACCAAAACTTTCCGGATAATAGAAGGGCATTTAAGCTGGGCGACCGCTCCGATTATCATCACTTTTTCGGCTTTCGTACCGATTCTATTCAATCCGCAGGACATTGCGGCCAATCAACTGCCCAACATCGCCAGCCGGATCATGACGGTCGCTATGTTCGGCTTGGCTATTACCATGTTTTTGAGTTTCAGGGCCCTGCCGCCGAAGCCGGCCCGTTACAAACGTCATAGGACACTTCTGATGGTTGTGCAATGGGTGTTGCTACCGGTATCAACGATAATCTATACCGCTACTTCAGCCTTAAATTCACAAACCAGGTTGTTCTTTGGCTGGTATCTGGACAAGTTCGATGTGACCGAAAAAGCCGTCAAGAAGTAGGCTTATGGTGTGCAGCGTAATAAGTGGCGGCGGCTTTATCGAAACGTTTGAGCACTCCCAGGGCAGTGGTTTGTATCTCCTCTTTTTCGATTACGCCGCTTTTGCAAGGCATCAACTTAGACATTATCGTGGCTGAGAGCCGTTTTGCGTCGATATGAGCGGTTTTTCGATGCCTGAGGGAATCATACACATCCAGGAATAGTTTTTCGTATATAAAAGGCTCCAGGGCCTTTACCTTTTTGACTCTTATAGCCTGCTCGGTATCTACAGCTTCTGTAGTAGTGAACATGGCCTTGCAGGCTTGACATTGCTTGCGCCGCCAGGTGTTCAGCCCTTTAGTGCGTCCGCGGGAGTTCACGGTCCTTGTCTCGCCGCCGCAATATGTACAAATCATGTCAATATATTGACATACAACTGATAAAAATCCTAGTGGAAAAGTCGTTTTTGCTTGTGCTTAAACCATATAGAAAACGTCCGGAAGCAGCGACCGGCTTGTCGCAAAACGTATGATTTATTTGCTTACATCCCTGGTTGTTTTTAGCGTGCTCGTCGGATCCGACGCACGCGGTTGGAGGAATCCAGCTCTTCATAAAACAGCTTAAATCCTCCCAAAACTATGGCAGTTTTGGCGCTCAAACAAGCTCCTCTTATTAACCGAAAAATCCTATCAAATATTAAAGGGGGCGTCAAGGTTAACTGCTTTCAATCTATAAAAATATTGTTATTATATTCAGCGATGCTTTGTTCGTGGCTACCGTAACGAACTTTCGGGCGATTAGCTCATTTGGCTAGAGCGCATCCTTGACGTGGATGAGGTGAGTGGTTCGAATCCACTATCGCCCACCAAGCAGTTATACACAATACCATTGTCGATAAAACAATAGTATAATACTAGCCTTATAATACTAACCTTGCTATGATATCTACACGTGGGTGGGTTTTGCGAGTTGTTGCTCGCGAGAAGCCGCGGTCAAGTACAGTTGCGAGAGTACTTGACCGTTTTTTATTTCGGGCTTCCGCTGCCGTTCCAAGCAAGACCGGCTTGCGATAGATTCAGTTAGTTAATACATAATGCTATGATGTAGACCAATGGGAGAAAACGGTAGAAAACAACCTGACAGCCTTTATAAACAAAGACATAGCTTGGCGCATATACTCGCATATGCGGTAGGTGACATCTATCAAAACGTTAAATACGGAGTGGGGCCGGTCATAGATAACGGCTTTTTCTATGATTTTGATCTGGACGAGACTATATCGGAAGACGACTTAGGCAAGATCGAAAAGCGGATGCAGGAAATAATTAATAAAGATTATAAGTTCGATCGCGAAGAAATCGAGCTGAGCGCAGCAAAGGAAAGGATAAAGAAACAAGAACAACCTTATAAAGAAGAGTTGATAAACGACATCCTGACCAAAGGCAGCACTGATATATATGCTGAAGAGGGCGAAGACATCGAATCAGTGGATAAGGTTAGCTTTTATACTATAGGGGATTTCAGTGATTTATGTCGTGGAGGACATGCGAAATCCACCGGCAAGGTAGGAGCGTTCAAATTAACCAAGATATCGGGGGCTTACTGGCGGGGCAATGAAAAAAACCCGCAGATGCAGAGGATTTATGGCGTCGCCTTCGAAACTCAAAAGGAACTTGATGAATATCTTCAACTGGTAGAGGAGGCTAAAAACCGTGATCACCGCAAACTTGGCCGGGAACTGGACCTGTTTACCGTATCAGACCTGGTAGGATCAGGTTTACCGCTGATGACACCCCGCGGAGCGGTCTTAAGGGAAGAGCTTGCCAGATACTCCCAAGAATTACAGGCAGCTCAAGGATTTGAAAGAGTCTGGTCACCTCACATAGCGAAGACGACATTGTACGAAAAATCCGGCCACTACCAGAAATTTCCGGAAAGATTCGAAGTTAGCAGCATAGAAAGCAATGACAAATTTATGATGAAGCCGATGAATTGTCCGCACCACATCCAAATATTTGCGCGCAGACCCTGGAGTTATCGCGATTTACCGGTCCGGTATATGGAAAACACAACCAATTATCGGGACGAAAAACATGGAGAACTGCATGGCTTATCCCGTATACGTTCGTTAAGTCAGGACGACGGGCATGTTTTCTGCAGCGAGGAGGATATTGAATCCGAAGTTTCCGCTATAGTCGGGATGGTCAAGGATATGTATAAGTCGTTGGATATGAAGTTTTATGCCCGGCTTTCTTACCGGGATTCCTCGAGTATCTACCTTGGAGACAAGAAGCTGTGGGCCAAAGCGGAAAACATCCTAGCCAAGGTAGCGAAAACGGAAAAGCTTGATTTTATGGAAGAAGTGGGCGAGGCGGCTTTTTATGGGCCGAAGATAGATTTCATGGTCAATGACTCGCTAGGGCGGGAATGGCAATGTGCAACCATCCAGCTGGATTTTGTCCAGCCGGAGCGGTTCGACTTAAGTTATGTCGATTCGAACGGTGCCGAAAAACGGCCTGTGATGGTACACAAGGCATTACTTGGCTCGATAGAGCGGTTTATGAGCGTATATATAGAACATACCGCAGGTCGTTTCCCGGTCTGGCTGGCTCCTGAACAGATAAGGGTAATTACCGTTAATCAAGAACAGAAAACTGTCAGATTCGCCGAATCTATTGTAGAAAAGGCTAAGGAACTGGATGTTAGAATCGGACTGGGCAATGACAATGAGTCTGTCGGCAAAAAAATACGTTCAAGCGAGGTGTGGAAGGTTCCGTACACGGTGGTCGTAGGCGAAAAAGAAATCCAATCCGGTGAAG
Organism: Saccharimonadales bacterium (SeqCode); assembly: GCA_036276755.1. Taxonomy (GTDB): domain Bacteria; phylum Patescibacteriota; class Saccharimonadia; order Saccharimonadales; family 2-12-FULL-41-12; genus JANWLD01. Next base: position 5,009 of record DASUOG010000030.1, read on the forward strand.
TCACCCCTCGTATTAGAAACGATCTGGAAGTTCAAAAGTCACATTCACCTTATAAGATAGAAGATTTTCTCAAGACAGTCGCGAACGAAGCACGCTCCCGCGCATCTAAAACATCTTTATGACGGCTAAAAAACAGGTCATTGCTGTAGATCTGGACGATGTCTTATCTATTAACATCCCAGCCTTTATAAGGTTCAGTAACCAAAAATGGGGAACAAACCTTACGCTCGAAGGGTATCAGGAAAATTGGATGGGCATGTGGGACATCGATGAACGTACCCTAGCCGAACGATCAGAAGTTATAAGGCGTGAATTTTGGCATACGCTTGAGCACTCGGGAGAAGCGCTGCCGGTGTTACAAACACTGTCAAAGAAATACAAGCTGGTGATAGCTACGTCCCGCCGCCGGGAAATGAAACAACCAACGAAGGAATGGATCGATAGATACTTCAATGGGATATTTGAAGAGGTGCACCACGCCGGCATTTTTGATAACCAAAGAGGGGATATCGCATCAAAAGTTACGAAGGCCAGACTGTATAGAGAGATAGGCGCTGATTTTATAATTGATGATCACGCCAAGCATTGCATAGGTGCCGATAAAATCGGTGTCCAAGCTCTCTTGTTCGGTGACTACCCTTGGAATAAGGCAGCCGTTCTCCCGGATACGATTACAAGGGTCAAGGATTGGAAAGAAGTCGGAGAATATTTTGCAAAAAGAAATTGATATAAATTTCCGGCGACGGGTAGAGGAGTTGGTAGCACAAATTCCAAGAGGCCGGGTGATGAGCTACGGGCAGATAGCCGCGCTATGCGGCAGTCCCCGCGCAGCCAGGATAGTCGGCGGTATCGCTCACTTTGGAGATCACGATTTACCATGGCATAGGGTAGTCATGAAAAATGGCAGTTTGGCCCGGGGTTACCCTGGAGGGCTGCAAGGCCATAAGTCAGTGCTGGCCGCAGAAGGAGTAGGAGTATCGGCAGATTATAGGGTAGATATTCAATCATTATTGTGGTGGCCGGATAATTAAAGTTTAGCTGTGGAAAACCTTTGGTAGATAAAGGGATCCATACAACTATTTTAAAAACTCAAGGTGTAATGTGGATATTATTGTAGTTTTTTAATCAACGTTAGAGTAGAACCGGACCTAACTTTTAGCGGATATTTTGAGCACATTTTGTATGCATTATCTTGTCATAAGGGGACGATACCCCCATAATGGTAAGGGTCTATATTATTTAACAAAAAAATAAAAACAAAATGGCGGATATAGAAAATATCCCACCAGATGAAAACAAAAATACACCCGCTGCTTGGCCGGCTGATAGCGGCGGCAGAAACATGCCGTTATCGGATGGCAGGCCTGGCGATGTATTTTCGCCTTCTGCAAGCACTACTACAGTGGGAAGCAGTGAAATCTCTCCGAGCACAAAGACGAATGACTACGGACCTCCGCAGGCCAATAGAGCCACGACCGGTGGTACGGCTAACGCAACCAACCCCGATCTTACAGATCTGTTTAAGCCAAAGGACGGCATAAGGCCGGACAGACCGAACCCCTATACATATTCAAGCTCGATTAAAAATATAATAAGCGGGACATATACTACTCCGCGCCGCCGGTTGCTCACATTGGCATTACTCGTTCTTTTGCCGTTGATAGCCGTAGTGGGGTATATATTATTCAGTAATCAGGATAGTAGCCGGGAATCATCGACGGTCACACAAGCGTCTGAGCCTCCCATACAAAGCGGTATTGACTATAGCAACGGTTATAAATTTTCGGTAAATTTGCCGTTGGAAGCTAATGACTCCATCATAGTTTCACCTATAGATAAGCCCGCGAATCTGGTAATCGGCCAAATATTCCTGGACGCGAGCAACAACCGGCTGTTTTATTATGATGGCGAACGGTTACAACCTTTGGGTTCCAGCTCTACGGTAGTAAATAACGTCATAGAAGGACCGACCAACATAACTAATTCCACTGTTGTAAACAATATCATCCAAGGTAGCAGGAGTTTAAGCGCCGGGTCGGGTATAAATATCGCAAACAGCGTGATTTCCAACACGGGTGTTTTAAGCTTACAGGGCCAAACCGGCACCTTGAACCTCTCAGCAGGAAGCGGTATCTCCATAGCAGGCTTGACACTCACCAACTCAGGGGTAACGAGCTTATCCGGTACGGCTAATCAAGTAAATGTTTCGGCAAGTACCGGCGGTATTACCTTGAGCCTGCCTCAGTCTATTGCGACTACCTCCAGTCCTACCTTTGTCGGGGTTAATACAGATTCCATTACTGCGCGGCCGGCTTCTAGTTTGCTTACGGTAGGCTCGATCACCAAAGAGCTGGCTCTCCAAGGGGACACGGTTACGATAACGGCCAATCTTGGCGGTTTTAGCTCGACTCTGGGCTTTATCACGCCTACTGCTAACCGAGCAATTAATTTACCGGATGAATCTGGAACCGTCTGCCTGCAAAATTCGGCGGACTGCGGCTTTGCCTTAAGCGCCAACGCTACCCTGCAAGGCGCCTATGATGCCGGTAATACTATTGTTACTACCGATGCGAGGGATGTTTCCATTACTTTGGCCGATACGGCTACTGATGCTGATTTTGCCATCGACATAGCCACCGGCTCAACCGGCGAATTCAAGGTAGAGAACAATGGCACGGACGTGCTGCAAATAGGCTCAGCCGGACAATTGCAGCTAGATGTACAGGGAAATGGCGGCGGTCTTTTAATAGGTGGCGATACCAACCTCTACCGTGACTCAGCCGATGTTTTAAAAACAGATGATGCACTAATAATAGGCGATGATCTTTTAATTCAGGGAAATCAGCTTGCTTTTGACAACGGCGCCACTCTTATAAACGACGCTTCTAATAACTTACAGTTTCTCGGTGCCAGACTCTTCTTTGTAGGAAGTGCTTCGACTAGCGCTGCATACTGTTCGGCTATCAACACTGACCCTGACTGTCGTTTCCAGATGCGCACCGATGGATTACTGCAATGGGGAGCTGGCACGTCTGCTGTCGATATCAGTCTTTCTCGCTCCGGTGTTAACGAGCTTAGCCTTAGTGGGGACCTACTCCTTCAAGGCGGCGACCTACTGACTAACCAGACTACCTTTAACCTGCTAAATGTCACTGCTACCACTCTAAACATTGGTGGCGCTGTTGATGCTGGTGGAATTAATCTTGCCGGCGGCTCAGGCTCAACCGGCTGTAGCATAGACGGCAGCAATGGCGACCTGACTTGTTCAGGTAATATTTCCTCAACGGCTAGCTCAGGTACCCAGGGGTGGTGGACAAGAACGGGCACCACATTATCTCCGGCTAATTCGGGAGATAATCTAACCATCTCGGGCACTATCTCCAGTCCTGGGACAGGTATTGTAACCGAACATTTCGGTGCGAATTCATCTACAGGATCCAACACATTCTCATTGGCAATAGGTACCAACACGACAACCATAGGCAGCTTTAGTACGGCAGTAGGCCAGCAGGCGATAGCCGGCACCGTAAGTACTGCGATAGGCGGCGGAGCAAATGCCAACTCAACCAGTGCAGTCGCGTTAGGCGAGAATGCTAATGCTACGAACCTCGCCAGCATTGCGATTGGCCGATCTGCGACAACCACAGCATCCAATCAATTGGTTATTGGCAGCAGCCTCGCCGCCATACAAAATGCCTTCATAGGCAACGGTGTTACAGCAGCTTCTCCCCAAGACTTTACTTTAAATGCCACCGGCGGGTCGGGAACTGATATAGCCGGTGCAGACCTGACCCTCGCAGGCGGCAGGGGTACTGGCTCTGGCGCCGGTGGCAACATTAATTTCCAGATCGCTGATCCAGGCACCACCGGTTCCAGCTTGAACGCTCTAGCGACGGTCCTAAGCTTGTCCGGGACCAACGGATCGGCTCTGTTTCAGAACTCCTCTGATTCCACTACCGCCTTCCAAATATTTAATGCAGCGGGTGCCGACATACTGACTGTCGATACAACAAATAGTGAAATAATTATTGATAATGGCACAGACCTATTCCTTGACGGCGGAGATTTACTTGTAGAAAGCGATACCGGGGTCAGTATATGGTCTATCTTGCAAAACACCGGAGACTCTTTAATGCTGTCTTACCTTGACGGAGAAGGAGAACCGAGATTCAAGATAGAGGCTGGCGGGCAATTATCCTGGGGCGATGGCACAAGCGCACCGGATACGAACTTATATCGGGATGCCGCTAACTCATTGGCAACTGATGGTGATTTTGTCGTCGGTGATGATATTACTGTTCTTGGCGACGAAGTCGATATAAGAAGAACTGATACGACAAAAGAGAACGCCCTAAGGTTTACTACCGTTACCGGCACTGATTGGAAAGCTTATCAAGCCATAGGCTCGAATGATTTCCGTCTGTGGAACGATAGCGCGAACCAAGACGTTTTTATCGTGGACGGAGATGGAGAAACCAGAATCAACGCCGAGAGCGACGATATATTAGTACTCAACAACACTAGCGCAGGCGCAACCCAAGGGTATATTCAGTATGAACTGGAGGGGACAGAATTATGGGAGGCAGGAGTCGACTCGTCCGGTTCCTACTGGCTGTTTAACGACGCAACCGGAGATAATAACTTCAGCTTGTCCGGCGCGGGGGCTGCTGTCTTTGAAAATTCTACGGACTCCACTGGAGCTTTTGCAATCCAGAACTCTGCCGGCGACGAAGTTTTTGCCGTGGATACCACCAATATGTTCGTCGGTATCGGTAACAATGTAGCCACTCCGGAGGCCACTCTGCACCTGAGAGGCAATGGTGCAAACAGCAGTGACGCCCGAATAGTCTTTGGCGATTACGACGTCGGCACCGCCGAATATGTTTGGTTAGGCGAATATGATGGTACTGATACGGATGCAATGCAACTGCAAGGAGCGGAAGGATTCCACTTTACTACGGGCGATGATGCCGGCGATGAAGTCCTTACTATCAACGATGAGGGGCACGTTATATTCCAAAACACCAATGACACCAGTACGGCCTTCCAGGTCCAGGATGACACGGGCGAGCTTATATTTAACGTTGATACGCTTAATGCAAACATTAATGTAGACGATGGTGGGGGTGCGACAGGTACGTCGGTTGCGACATTCAATAACCGGGCGGTATTTGGCTATGACGGAACCACGCAGGATGCTCTTATTCAGGGAACATCCGGCAAAGGCATCCAGTTTTATGTTAATGACACGGTAAATGCGCTCGAGATAGACGATACCGGCCTGTCTATTTTCAGCGGTAATATTACTGCTAACGGCTCATCTACGGTCAATACCGCTACTACTTCCGGCACGGGCAGCACTACTACTACAGTAAACCTGACGGGTGCGGCATTCGCTAACGGCGACGTTATATTCATCGACAATGCTGGGCAGGACTATTACACCCGTATTACAGCCGGCGGCGGCACCGCAACACTGACCGTCTCACCTGCAGTAACTTATGAGAATGCAAGGACGGTTACCCAATATAATGTGCAGAATATCGGCTCTGACGTAAATGGACCGCCTAGCTCTAACAATAGTCGCTTTTTCCAGGGGTATTTCTTGGGCGGTATAGTCGCCGGGGCAGGGAGCACTATTTACAGCGATGCCAATATAAGTAGCGCGGAAGCATTTACCATACAGGCACCAGACATCAGATTCCAGAGTTCTTCAGGCTCCACTTCTGCCTTTGAAATTCAGGACTCATCCGGATCCAATCTGTTTGCGGTTAATAGCACAAACAAGATCATTACCATTGGCGATACACCCTATGCTGCGCCATCCGGCGGTGGTACGGTAGGCTCGTGGGCCGCTACAACTTCATTGCCAACGGCAGTCTACGGCGCAACTTCCGTGGTTTATAATGGTTATATCTACAACATGGGAGGCTATAACGGCTCTGGTGCCATAACCACAACTTACTACGCGCGTATAAACGGTGATGGGTCGCTAGGAAGCTGGACTGCCACCACAGCTTTACCGGCTGCTCGTTATAACGCTACCTCAGAAGTTTATAACGGATATGTCTATGTAATGGGCGGCACTAATGGTACCACCGAGCAGACCACTGTATATTATGCCAAACTGAACCCGAACGGTACCATCGGCAGCTGGAATACCACCACGGCTTTACCGGCTGCGTTGCAACTATCCACCTCGGCGACTAATCATAATTACTTATATGTTCTGGCGGGCTCTACCGGCGGCACAGCCCAAAGTACCGTTTACTATGCCCAGTTTAATAGCGACGGTACCATCGGCAGCTGGAATACCACCACGGCTTTGCCGGCGGCTAGGGCGGGCGCTTCAACCGTTGTAAACAACGGCTATATCTACGAGATCGGTGGCGGTACCACGCCATCTTGTACTCCAGCTGGTACCAATACCGTTTACTATGCCCAGTTTAATAGCGACGGTACCATCGGCAGCTGGAATACCACCAACAATGTCCCGGACAATCGTTTTGGCTCCGGCGCGGCAACGTGGGGAGCATTCATTTATTTGATGGGCGGCACGACTACGAGTGGCGGATGTACGCCGGGATTCCTATATCACGGAGTACCCATCAATAGTAATGGTACGGTCGGTTCTTGGACCGGTCCGGCGGCTCCCCATCAAGCATTCCAGGTCACGACAGTCGCCTACAACGGCTACGTATATGTTCTGGGCGGCACGACGAATGGAACCACTAATGCCTTAAGCACTGTCACGTACGCCTCTGTATCCGGCAATCAGGAAAGTACCAATGATAATGCCCAGCTGGTAATCAACGGCAGTATAACTTCCGGCGATACGCATATAACCGGCGGTTTGTTAGTTGACGGGCAGTCTAATTTTGCCCAAGGGTTAAACATAGGTGGGGTACTTACCGTAGGTGGTACCACCGGCTATAACACGGCCGCCGCTTCCATGTACATAGGGAGAGACTCAGGTACCAGCCGCTCCATCAATGCATCCGGCTCGATAAATGCCAGCGGGGCTGACTATGCCGAGTGGATTCCTTGGGATGGTGTCAAGCCGGAGCAGGGCTCCATAGTTAATTACAAAGGCAGTGACTACGTCGTTTCATCTCCCGAGACCGCAGCCTTTGTCGGTAATGACAGGTTCACAGAGGGTAATAGCATCTTGGTAACTTTCGCCGGACAGGTACCGGTAAAGGTTAGCGGTCCGGTGGATATCGGTGATCTGTTGGTCAACAACGGTGACGGTACCGCCAAAGCTGTTAGTCCGTCGGAAGCATCAGTTTCCAATTACCTTGCCAAGCTCGGTATTGCTCAAGAGGACAATAATAGCAGCGGTGTAAAGCTAATCAAGGCGGCTATCGGTACGACCGCGGCCAATGTGGCTCTAGCCAGTTCCACGCCGAGTTCTGCCTTACAACAAACCAGCGATTTCACAGACCTGCAGGTAAGCGGGGTGGCTACCATAAATGACTTGGTTGTGACCGGTAATGCAACCATATCTTCACTACGGATAACGGACGAGGTGCGCATTGACAGCCCGACTATAACCTTCAATGACAATATCCGCGGCATCAACGAACCTTTAGAAAGCGACGCTACTTCTATAGAAGTGGAATTTGCTAGGGAACACCTTGATAACAACTACGCCGTACAATGTACGCCAAGCTATGACACCAACTGTTACATAACCGATAAAACAAAACATGGTTTCATTATAAGATTTGGCACAGCTGCCCCCGACGACGAGCAAAAAGTCGACTGGTTTGTAGTGCGCTAGCTATACTTGAAGCAATGCAAGCTAAATTAGTGGTTATCGTCGGACCCAGAGATAACCGGCGGGCATTTGCTGTAGATACGAGGGAGCCGTCATGAAAAAAACTCCACTGGTTGTGGTTGTTGGCGCAACCGCCAGCGGCAAGTCAGAGATGGTTTTAGAACTGGCTGAAAAGTTTAATGGTGAGATTATTTGCGCCGATTCCCGGACTATATATAAAGGAATGGATATCGGCACGGCAAAGCCCAGCAGTGAAGACCGACTGAAAATCAAGCATCATCTGCTTGACATAGTTGCCCCTGATGAGGAATTCAACGCCGCCGAGTTTAAAAGGCTGGCTAACCGCACCATAGAAGAAATTAAAGGCAGGGGTAAAATCCCGTTTTTGGCCGGTGGTACAGGGCTATATATAAGCGGTGTGGTTTATGATTATGGGTTCGGTGATAAAAAAGACCCTCTGATCAGAACAAGATTAGAAAAAGAGACAACGGAAGATTTAAAGAAAAAAGCAAAAAAACTTGCCTTGACCGAAGATGACATTAATTTTAAGAACAGAAGACACCTAATAAGGGCGATTGAACGGGGCGGTATTATTAAAGGTGACGATAAGCTTAGGGATAACTGCCTTATATTAGGTATCGATATCGGACAAGACGAGCTTAAAAGCCGGATAAGAAAACGTATAGACAGGATGATTAAGTCCGGGCTTGAAAAAGAAGTACGAAAACTGGTTTCTATGTACAGCTTCAATGCAGCTGGCATGGATGCAATTTGCTACAAAGAGTGGCAAAGCTATTTTGCCGGCGAACAATCACTGGCTGAGCTAAAAGAAGAAATGTATAAAAATACTTGGCAATATGCTCGCCGGCAAAAAACTTGGTTCAGGAGAGATAAAAATATTCGTTGGGCTACCTCTTCGGATGAAGCTTCTGTGCTAGTGTACCAATTTT
>DASUOG010000031.1:0-9374 GCA_036276755.1 Saccharimonadales bacterium (SeqCode)
AACCGTGTCAGCAAATTTTTTTAGGGTGTTGGTGGCTGGTGGCTGGTCCTTCCATTCAGGAATGAAGTACCAAGAATGAGAGGCTAAAGCTAAGTCTGCCGCTGGCGGTCTGTAGCCCTCTTCTTCAAACCTTCTACACTCGTACTCAGTAATTAATTCTGGGGTAACGGGCTGGCTTAGATCTTGGCCGTGTGGCGCCGAAAGTCTATCCATAAATTGGTCGCGCATTTGTGTTGAAGCGTCGACACAATGAACTTGTAAGCCAGATACTCCACCGCGCATATCAATAATTTTGCCGGTGAGAGGTATTTCTAGGCCGCCGCCACTGCCAACCCCAACGTACAATGCCGTAAACAGTCGGCTAGAATCTTGCATATGAGCCCAAACATTAGGCGCGCGCTCTCTTATCCCTTCAACAACGGCGTTCAAGGTAACAATTTTTTCATCAGTATGTGCAAGATAAGCGTCGAAACATTCCAGGTGTCTCTCGAATACTGGTTGATCAGGGGTGTAAGCCATTTGTAAATAATATATAACATGCAATGTCAAATATAAATTGGTTAAGGTTTTTCTGGCGTAGGTAAGATATTGTGGTCATCTACCTCTGGCTGACATGGGTGCTGGTACTGATAGTTTAAATAGTCGTCCCAGAGTAAGTCACGCCAGCGACGTACTTCCTCGATAATGAGGGGTGAACTTTTTTCGAGGTGCTCCACCACGATCATCACCAAAACTAACGACGCTTCGCTCGTGTCTACAAAATATGCTCCCGGCATATTTTGCCGCCAGCTCCACCAAAAACGCATCAGTTTCCGCTGATGCTTTTTTATTGTCTCGGAACTCTACGTTGGTCTAGGTGCGGAGCTCTATGGACTGTGGGAGTATCGTCGCAATAATTCTCAATTATCTCGTCTATTTGTCGTTTAGAAAGTTCTTCTGATTTATATGTAATCCTTGGCCTTGTGTCCGCACCGGGCGGTCTTAGACCGCCATAGATCCTATAAGTCGCCAAGATTAATCCGTCATCTTTTTTAAATACAGTACAGACAAAATCACCGTCTACTGCCCTTCCGTCGCGTTTAATCACAAATACGTTATCTATGTTCGTTTCAACACCACTGGAGTTCGTATTATACTGAGGCGTCAAATCGATTTCTCTAGCAATACCGTCATCTTGCGGTGTGCTTGTAGTACGTTTTTTCAGCTCATAATAAGCCAGGCTGGCGATGACCAGCGCCGAGATGATTGCCAGGCCGATAATAAGTTTTTTGTTTGTGCTAAAAAAGCTTTTAGCCATACTCCTATAAGTATACACCTGAGCGGTGCGTGCCAAGCCGCTATGGTTCTTTAGCAACTAAGCTGTAAATTAAATCACTTGCGTACCAGCTACAGATGAGTACACTTAAGTTATAGATAAAGCGGAGGTTTAGAATGAAGGCAAAATTAATGGGAATATTTTTGCTGCTCTTCTTACCGTTGCTGGCACTAGTGGGAATAGCCAGCGCGCAGACATTCAGGACCGGTAATACGGCTACCGTGGGCAAAGGCGAAGTCATAGATAGCACCTTGTGGGCCAGCGGACAGAATGTTAACATTGCCGGCGAAGTCAATGGCGACGTGTTCTGCGCCGGGCAGACCGTATCTATCAGCGGAACCGTGCACGGCGACGTAATCTGTGCCGCTCAGACTATAAGCGTTTCCGGCACGGTCGCCGGCGACATCCGCGCCGCGGCCCAGACCGTAACGGTAAGCAGCGGCATCGAGGGCAATCTAACGGTGGCCGGACAGACCGTAACGTTAGAAAGTCGATCTAAGGTTTCTGATGCTTCCATAGCTTCGCAGGATGCAAACGTAAGCGGAATCATCACGCGGGATCTGGCATTAGCGGCGCATTCAGCTACCGTCAGCGGCAATGTGGGGCGGAACATCAAAGCAAATGTCGAGAATTTGACGCTCACCGGCAGCGCGCAAATCGGCGGTAGCATCAATTACACCAGTGCCAACGAGGCCCAAATAGCCGAAGGGGCAAAAGTAGCCGGCGAAACAACCCGCAGCGAACCGGCCCGCCCGGACAAAGGATCGGATTTCGGTTTCAAGTTCTTCGGTTCCCTGGCTCTTCTACTAACCGCATTAATCTTGGCATTATTGTTTCCCCGGATGTTTCACAAAGTTACCGACCAAGCCGTTGCCTCGTGGGGCAAAACCTTGCTGGTAGGGTTTATGTCTTCGATCATCGCGCCGGTATTGATAATCGTAGCGTTGATAACGGTGTTCGGCATCCCGCTGGCGATTTTGGCAACGATCGCTTGGTTGCTTGTTTTGGCACTCAGCGGGGTATTCGCAGCTTATTACCTGGGCAGGTTGGCCTGGCGTAGCCAAAACAACGCCGTGGTAACAATGGGCGTCGGTGCGATTATCTTATTGTTAGTCCGTTTTATACCGGTAGTCGGGTTCATAGTCTCGATTTTTGCAATGTGGTTCGGTATCGGCATGATCTTGCTGGCGCTCAGGGAGCGAACCCCGAAACCCAGTTATGATACAAAAAACCTGAAATAATCAACAGACGCCGCCGACGCGGCATTAGGTCACAAGCCTATGTTAGGATGAAATGAATGACCGAGTTGAAGCGTAGCTTATCCTTGCCTATCATCACTTTATACGGATTAGGGAATATTCTCGGCGCCGGAATATACGTCCTGGTCGGCAAGGTAGCCGGGTATTCCGGCGAAAATACCACACTGGCATTTTTGATAGCCATGGCAGTAGCCGGGCTGACTGCATTTTCATACATGGAACTTTCCAGCCGTTATCCGGTAAGTGCGGGGGCATCGATCTATCTGCATAAAGCTTTTAAGAAAAATTTGCTCTCCGTAATAGTCGGCATAGCATTGGTACTGGGAGGAGTCGCTTCGGCGGCAGCCTTGTCGCAAGGGTTCGCAGGCTACCTCAATGATGTCTTTGCCGTTCCTGAAATGCTAGCAAGTATCGGGCTGTTAATCTTCCTGGGTTTGGTCGCCGCGAAAGGAATCGGCGAATCCGCTAAATTGGCTGTGATTTTTACGTTGATCGAAGTCATCGGACTGGTTGTTATTATCTGGACCGGACGTTCACATATCGGGTTGGATAATTTTACCGGCTCGTTCAGTATAGATCCGGCCATCGGTCTTGGCGGGATCATGGCAGGTGCTTTTTTGGCTTTTTATGCGTTCATCGGTTTCGAGGATATGGTAAACGTAGTAGAAGAAGTTAAGAAACCTCGTATTAACATGCCGCTGGCTATATTACTATCATTGATCCTGGCAACCGTACTTTATTTATTGATAGTGATAATAAGTCTGTCCGCTACGAATACGAAAGAGCTGGCAGATAGTGGCGCTCCGCTTAGTCTGGTGCTTAGTAAAGTAAGTGCCATAGACCCGATTTATATAAGCGTTATCGGCATAGCCGCAGCCGTGAATGGCGCGCTGGTGCAGACCATCATGGGTTCGCGGATACTGTACGGTTTGTCGCGGCAAGGATGGATTCATAAAAGATTTTCCGACGTACATCCGGTACATCGTACGCCGGTATTTGCTACCGCAGTCGTTACCATAACGATGGTCCTTGGGACAATCATGTTAGGTTTAGTGTCCCTGGCGCAAATAACCAGCTTTTTGATACTTACCGTATTTATGTTGGTAAATGTCGCGCTGATAGTTGTAAAGCTGCGCGAGAAGACCGCCAAGACCGGCATAGAGGTACCAATCGCAATTCCGGCCTTAGGGGCGTTGAGTTGTCTGGCTATAGTACTTTTTCAAGTATTCAGCGATAGCATCTAGATTTATTTGTTGCCTGCATATGCCCACTGTATGCCAAATAACGGTCTATGTTAAAAAGTTTACAGCGTATTCGCAGAGGATTTATAAGTATTGTCGTATGGATATCACCAGCCCGGCCTTTGCCAATAACGACACCATCCCTGTACGGTTCGGGCATGCTCAGGATAACGTTAATCCTCCGCTGGTCTTTACCGCCATACCGCCGGACACACAAAGCTTGGTAATGATCATGGACGACCCGGACGCAATAAATGGAACCTTCACTCACTGGGTCATGTACAACATACCGCCGGCGGAAACACATTTGGGTGAAAATGAAGTTCCTGTCGGGGCACGGGAAGGAGTGAATGATTACGGCAAAAAGGGCTACGGCGGGCCGCAGCCACCGTCCGGGACGCACCGGTATTTTTTCAAACTATACGCCCTAGACGATCAATTGGATCTGGAGGAAGGCGCTACGGCAGAAGAGGTCGAAGAAGCGATAGAAGGACATGTGATCACCAAAGCTCAGTTGATCGGTCTTTATTCAGCCTGATTATGGTTAAGAAATGGTCTCCTCATGTCACCAAAAAAAGTGACGCGCTGGATTTGGAAGAAGGCGTTTTCACCTGGAGTGATCCGGGTAAGATAGCCCGGTCACTGAAAAAATCGGCCGAGGCCAGCAAACGGCGCAAAAGCACACCGTACCAGTCCGCTATGTCGATGTTGAATTTTTATATCAACCGCGGCGGCAAGAATATTTCTGCAGAGCAGAAAGATGTCCTTAACCGCGCAAAGTCAGAACTAAAAAACATTTTTGGTAAATAGTATGATTTATAATGAGTATTGATATGGCAAAAGAAATTACGATCTATAGCACCAGGACTTGCGTTTATTGCAATATGCTCAAAGATTATCTGAAGAGTAAAAATGTGAAGTTCGAGGAAATCCTGCTGGATGAACAACCTGAAGAAATTCAATCTTCGCTCGATGCCTGCGGCTCCATGGGCGTGCCCTGCACCCACATCAAGCTGGAAGACGGCCGGGAAGAAAACATCCTGGGCTTCGACCGGGCCCGCTTTGACCGTATTTTGGGCTTGTAATCCTTTTTGCTCATGCTTGCATTTGTTTAAATCATGCAAGAAAATTAATTTATGTCAAAAGCTCAGATAGGAGCAATGCCGGGTGACTTCATAGGTCCTAGTATCACGCAGGCTGCGATTCCGACGATTGAAAAAGGCGTGAAAAAGCTTACGGATTAAACCGCTACGGATTTTTCGGCGATATCTGCCGTAAGTTGCTGATATAAGCTGTTGAATACCGGTCCACTAACCCCGGGTTTTTGGATGCCGTTGATTTCTGATAACGGGTTCAGGTAGCTGGAACCGCTTGTAAAAAATATTTCCTCGGCGTTTTCCAGCTCATCCGGACCAACTAAAACTTCGTTCACATCATTGTTTGCCACAAGATAAGCGCGGACCGTGCCGGCGAGTATTCCCGTGTCGAGTGATGGCGTATGGATTTTACCGTCTTTTATCCAGAAGACGTTCGATGTCAAGCCCTCTGCAACATACCCCTCCGGAGTCAGCAATATACCGTCCAGGCCTTTACCGGCTTTTTTTAGTTCTAATTTTGCCATTCGTGACGATATATAGTCCATGGATTTGATCCGAAAACCGGTTTTGACAAAATATTCCGGCTTGGCGCGGTTCACCCCGGCCAGAATAATCCCCCGCTTCGCAACAGGTGAGTATGGCGGTATATGCCCCCTGTAGATTATTACTCCGGGATTGTTATAACTTGTTTCGGACACCCAGAAATCGCCGGCTCCGGCCGTAACTACGAACCGGACGAACGCGTCCTTGACATCCGGCAGACCGGCACAAAGTTCGGCTATCCAGGAATAATATTTACTCCGATCGTCGTCCCAAGCTATACCAAGAGCGTCAAGACTTTTTTTCAATCTGTCAAAGTGTTCATCCAACAAAAAAGATTTACCGTCATGCACCCTTAGGCTTTCAAAGGCGTTTACTCCATACATCAGTCCATGGTCGGCCGCCGGTATGCGGGCGGAATCCGGTGAAAAAAGCTTGCCATTTATACTTATCTTTTCTATCTTCATCTAGTCATCCAGATAATCATTTATGTTTTTAAGCGTGGTTATCAATTGTTCCTGATCTTTTTGACTGATGCGTTCAAACATCGGTGAATGATATTCATTAAGGATCTCCACTGCTCTTTCAGCAGTCTTCGCGCCTTTTTGGGTCAGAAATATCAACCTGTCACGTCGGTTTGAAACATTTCGGCGGACCACCGCCAAGCCTTTCTGCTGCAGAATCTTAACTTGACGGCTGACACTGGGTTCAGATTGGTCTAAACTTTCGGATATGACATTCTGCCGGATACCATCGCTGCCAAGCAGGCATAATAATATTCTGAATTGAGAAAGGCCGATGCCAAGTCTTTCCAGCAAAACCTGGTCCGAAATTTTATCTAGGGCGGCGGACACCCTGTGCAGTAAAGAGCCGATATCGCTTTGCATATATTGTTAATTTAGCATAGTGGTGCCAATATACATATATGCTTAACTCGTTAAGTTTTCTCTCAGTATCAGCCATTTTTCCAGGGTGAGTTCCTGGGCGCGCGCCTTGGTGTCGATACCGGACGCTTTTAACGAACGCGACGCTTCCTGTTTGGAAATTTGCAACCCCCCTGCCAACGAATTTTCCAGCGTCTTGCGGCGGTTGGAAAAACCAGCCTTTACGATCCGGAAGAAATTTTTTTTGTTTTCAGTAGTAACCAGTGAATAAGATTTAATTAACATGTTAACTATTTGCGAATCGACTTTTGGGGGTGGAGTAAACTTACTTGCCCCCACTACCGGTCCTAAACTGCAGTCATAATATACCTGGGCGCTCACACTTAGCACCGACATGCTACCGGGCTCCGCGCAAATCCTCTCCGCAACTTCTTTTTGGACCAGCAGGGTAATTGAGCGGGGCGGATTGATTGATTCGCTGAGATTGCGGATAAGGTTGCTGGTCAGATAATACGGGATGTTGGCGACCACTTTGTATCCCCTGGGCAAAGAACTGAGATCAAATTTTAGAATATCCTGATTGATTATCGTGAGATTTTCTGCAGGTAGCTTTTTAAGCGCCAAGGCAAGTTCGTTATCCAGCTCGACAGCAGTTACTTTAGCACCGCGTTCAAGCAATACCTTGGTCAGGCTGCCGGGGCCCGGGCCGATTTCCAGCACATCATCTCCGGATTCAACTTGGGCAATATCGCATATCGTACTTAGGATATGACGATCATTCAGCCAGTGTTGGCCCAGCGACTTTTTAGTATGCCCTGTCATGGATCCAATAATTTCAGTCCGGTTTCCGGGTCGAATCTCCGGCCGATTCCTTTTCCGGCAAACCAATTGTGTAAGAACAATTCGCAGGTTACCGAAACCTTCAATGATTTGATGTGGCCGCCGAAAGCCTGGCCATCCTCGCCGGCGAATGTGCCGTGCAGATGTATGACCGGTTCATCGCCGCTCCATGACAAGTTGCCCTGAATATTTAAAATCTCTAGATCCTGTTCGTATTTTTTAAATTTATAGCTTTTGGTTTTAAGATCATAATAGCCGGCTTCAACCACGTCGCACGCACCGACAACGAATATCCACGCACCCCTGACCTTTTCTTTTTTTGCGAAATCGGTCAGGCTGCCAACAAGTTCTTCGCCTTTTTTCAACACGCCGAACCAGTTATACCCATCGAACTTATACACCATATAAATAGTCTACCCTCGGCTGTTGTTATCAACAACTAATAACAAAAAGTGTCCGATCGGACCAAAAGTGTTGTTTGTTGTCCTAGATTCAAGTCTGCAGTAGAAAAATGGTCCTAGCGGTAAATGTCTTGTAAGCCCAGACTGCTTGAGCAAGAAGGCCATGGCTGCCAGCCCCTCGCCCTATAAGTATCCAGGGCCTTCTGGTCCTGAACATACGGCGGAGCATCGGCAGGATCGCTATATCCTGCATAATTACCCCAAGTACCATAACTAAACTGGTAGGCTCCTCTGTAGCTTGGGTTGCTCTTGTTGGAATAGTTACCGCCGGCTTCACAACCCCGCAGAGCAGCCATTGCCGATGCCAGTCCGCCGCTGAAGCCGGTGTTTTTTGTTCCTTCAATCACCACGCGTGTCTCGGGCTGTTTGATAACTACGCTCTGAATTACCCGGCGGCTGACTTCTCTGTCCTTTTTAAATGTAACCTCATAAGTTACTACCCGTTTGCCCGCCTCGCCCGGGTCAACGACCTTGATGGTACCCGCGTCAAGCGTCGCGTCATATTTCGTTTCCACCGGCGGAGCTATGGTTTCTTCGATGTTTATTACTTGTTTACCGTTTCTCAGCACCAATATGCGCATGTCCTTTTTTATCAGAGTGGCGGCATTCGGTATAACCTTGTCTTTTTCATGGAGCTGGATGTTCTTTTCCTCCAGCAAACCGCCGACGGTTTCGGCCTGGGTACGGACCGGAGCCTTTTTGCCGTAAAGATTCAGGTTGACCGGAACTGCCCTGTCGATAGTAAGCAGTTCACCGATCACACCGTCGCTGGCCGCCTGGTCGGGTGGCGCCGGTATAACGTTGTCTTCGGGATACAATTTAAAGCCGGCTTTCTTGGCAAGGTTCTTGGGTGTGCTTTCGGCTATTTTGGTAGAAATCTTTTTGCCGTTGGCATCTACCACCGTTACCGGTTTGGCCCGGTAAACATTGATGTGCAAGTCGTCTTCGCGGATAGGACTATTCAATCCCGGCTCGACAATATCCTCGTCCCTGAGCTCTATGCCGATGCGTTTTAAGAGCTCGCCGACGGTCGGAGCGCGGGTCGGCAGAGTCCTTTGCCGCCCATCGACATAAACCTGAACTCTTTTCACATCCGGCCCTTCGTAGGTGGTACCGCCATAGAATAAGAAAAGAAAACCCGAAACGATTCCAAGTACCGCAAAGGTCAAGAGTGGCACCAATACCTGGTGCTTATGAACCTTTGGCGGATTAACCTTTCTGACCCCGAGAAAAGTCTCGATCTGGGGTTCTTTTTTCTTCTTCTTAAAAATCTTCATGAACAGCGGTTCTTATGGCGTTTCATCCGATCTGCTGATAATTAGTAAACGCCTTTGGAAGCTATAAAATTATAACATACGGAGCGATATGTTTAAGGTGTAAACGCGCTATATTTTCTCCATCGGAGCGAAAGTTATATTAAGTTTTTTCGTACCCTTGTCTACAAAATTGATTATCGCCTCTTCGTCCTCGACATATAAAACGGTGCCGTCGCCGAATTGTTCGTGCCTTACCTTATCCCCCTCGTGCAACTCGGGCACATAACGCGGCTCGTCATTCGATACCCTATCAACCTGGCCATAACCGCTCAGGCTTTGCAGACCTCCGGCCATGCCTGAAGCAACCTTAAAATCTATAAGCCGGCCTTCGTGGCATGCTTCGATCAAAAACCGGCTGGGCAGTGAAAAATAAGCGTCATAAACCGCGGAATACGAAGGCATTGTGATAAACAGGCTTTCT
>DASUOG010000032.1:0-8125 GCA_036276755.1 Saccharimonadales bacterium (SeqCode)
GCAGCAAAATGACTACCGAAAATGGTATGAATTGAATCTTGGTCAGCGCCGCGGTGTAGAGAATGGTTCCTAGGGCACCGGATAGGAATGATACTCCGCCGATTGCCAGCCATTGCTTGCCGGTAAGCTGCCTGAATGCCTTGAACGAAGCGAGAATAAATGGAAGCAAAATTATAAAACCGAATAAATGCTCCCAAAAGACGATTACTGAGGCCGGTAAGCTATACAGCTCGCGCCTAAGCAGGCCGTCGGCACTCCACAGCAATGCGGCGACCACCACGGCCGCTGAGCCAAATCTAATATATTTCATCGTTTTTACCCTTTCTGTTGCCTGTTAGCAACACTCGTCCTTGTGGAACGAGTCCCGACTATACGGTCGGCCCATGACTTTCACATGGTCATCCCTTGTCTGAGAACAAAGGTCGACGGCTATAACGTCCGATTGGCGAATTTCACGCCACCCACAGGAATTAATTATTAATGCAAATATATTTTACATTATTCAGGTATATTTACTAAATCTTTGGCGATATCGTCGTGCATTTGCAAAATTTTTTCTATACAGATAAACCCGTGACTGGCTTCCGTCAAAACCCTACCAGAGGTTGATGATGTGGGTAGTCGCCAGCACCAAAGCGACAAGGATGACGGCGCCGGTCTGGATAAGCGGCTCATTGCCGATGATAGGAAGTTCGCCACGGCGGATGGCTTTGTCGGCCGCCTTGAACCGGATATAACCGACCGTGGCCATGAACGCACCCAAGATTACTACCGCCGTGCCGACCAGATCCTGCGCATTTGAATCTTCGGCCGCGAACTGGATCAGGACTATGCCGCCGGCAAGCACCGCCAGGGCAGTGCGGATCCAGGCTAAAAGTGTCCGCTCGTTCGCGAGCAGGAACTGTATGTCCGGACCCAGATTTTTATCTTTATTAGACTTCATTTTGGTTTATTCTCGCTCCTTCAAGATTAGGACATCTGGCCCGGCAAAGCAAACCAGGTTAATGTTATTGCAAAACATTTGCAATAAGCGCTACCTGTAGAGGACGATTCCGAAAACGACCAAGGTGTCGACGATTACCCACAGGAAATTATTGATAATCAGCGGCTTGATGTTGTAGACCGCGCCGTAAACAAAGTTTATGGTGTTAAACAATATAAGCATGCCCCACGTCGTTAATGACACATCGCCCGCCGAATGATTACTGAATATCTGGACTATTTGCGGCACCACCATCAGCGGCTGAACAACCGCGACTACGTAAGCCACAGCCAGGACTTCTTTTTTCTGCGCTTTATTTGTCTTTATATACATCTGCAAATTAATTATAGATTAAAGTCTAAGTTGGTACACCCGACAGGATTCGAACCTGTGACCTCCGGCTCCGCAAGCCGACGTTCTATCCAGCTGAACTACGGGTGCTCCTCTCAGTTTGAATAACCGTAACAGGGGTTATTCTAGCATTTATAGGTAGAACTTAAAACCGCAGTTTCTTCGCTACCCTATCAACCGTCTTTTCCGGGCGGTCATTATGCGGCAGATGATTGGAGATGACTTTAAGTATCGCCGTTTCCTGTTCGGGTGGGAAGTAAATGGAAATGTCCGGCATGAACCTTTTGAGCGGCATAAAGCTGATGCTCCTTACCCCTTCTTCTTGGTTAATACCGAAGGATTTGAAGTTTTCGTAGCGATGGAACCTGCCGCCTATATTGACGCCCTGATCGTTGACTTCATACGGCAGTTGTCTTGGTTTGCGTTTTGCGAGGATGATTATCATCCCGCCGGCGATAATTACCGCCCCGGTGGAGATATAATCCCGGGTAAAGATAAATATCAGCAGACCGGCTGCCGAGAGGCCGCCACAGAAGGCAAGATACCATCCGGTACCCTTTTGATGGTCAATGAACTCGGAAGCCGTCCAGGCCACCGGCCGAGACTCTGTGGTTTGTACTTGGTCAGTCTTCGGCTTATACCAACTGGATTCGGACTTTGTATCATCGGTAGCAGGCATAAGCATATTGTATCCGATACGTAAAGCTTGTACCAGTAGAGCTAATGACAACCCCGAACAAAATTGCTATACTTTACATCTGTTATTTTTATTAATAACAGTTTTGCATGCGAACTTAGTGTATGCAAAACTGAGAGTAGCAGTCGACAAAAGCTGTGTTCTGCAAAAGTAGCTTGAGATGTTTTTGCACCGGAAGCTGTCATCGCACTGCGACGCGGAGAGGTACCCAAGTGGCTGAAGGGGACGGTTTGCTAAATCGTTAGGGGGGAGAAATCCCCCGCGGGAGTTCGAATCTCCCCCTCTCCGCCAAGTTAAAATTAGTTACAATAGCGTAAGACGCTTCGCTCGTGTCTACAAAAAACCAAGACATTGGTTTTTTGCCCTCTCCGCCAGGGTTATGAAGAAACTTCGTGAATCACTAACAGTTTTTTATCCTCCGGCAATAAGACTTCAACCTGATCTTCCACAAGTTTGTTGCTTATTCCTGTATTCCCCTGTAGGGACAGCTCGTATTCAGCAAGATCATATTTTAAACCCTTGGTGCTAAGTGCCTGCACGTCTCCGTTAATGGGCAGGAAGGAGATTGTCTCTCCTTTTTTACCTGCAATAAGTGTTTTGTCTTTGATCAGATAAATCTCCTGGCTGGCTTCGACTATCTTTAGTTTGGCTCGGGCAAATTCTTGTTTGTCCAACAGATATATGTTCCCTAACATATGGTCTAGCCGGCTGCCCGTCAGGCCTGTCAGTATGATTTCCTCTGCCCCTCGGTCTAGCGCATACCGGATTGCTGCTTCCGAGTCTGTATAATCCTTGTCTTTAGGATGTTTAACCCGCACTATGTCTTTGCTCTCTAAAAGTTTCTTGCCGATCGAATCAAGATCTCCGACTATTGCCTGCGGCCTTAATCCAAGCTTCAGTATTTTCTCCGTGCCGCCGTCACAGCCGATCAGCCAGGTATCTTCGGTTATATAGCTCCGGATTCGTGAGATGTCACCTTTGTCACCGTTTAAAAATATGATCGCCTTATTCTTCACCGATATACCTCCATGGCAAGCTAAGCCTTTGTAATACCGCGACCAACGCGAACAAGATCAGCGTGATGCTCACAATTACAAAAATCGAGGCGAATACCAAATCTATCGCCCGGGAATGCGCTGCCGTCTGCATGAATATGCCAAGCCCCTTATAAGCGCCAACGTATTCGCCGAATATCGCGGCAATCACTGCGTAAGTCACACTTATTCTCAACCCGGAAAAGAATGAGGGTAATGCCGACGGGAGCCTGACATAACGCAGTATCTGCCAGCGTGAAGCCTTCATGCTTTTAAAAAGATCCACCAGATGGGCCGGCGTGTTCATCAGCCCGTCAGAAACGGCAACCGCGATCGGGAAGAAACAATAAAGTACGACGATTATTATTTTGGGCAGGATCCCGAAGCCGAACCAGATAAGCAGCAATGGTGCAAGAGCTATTATCGGTACGGTCTGGGAAGCTACGAGCAGTGGATACATAGTATTCCTAAAACGGGGGAAAAGAAATATGGCCGTACCGATACCCGCTCCTAAAATTACCGCCAGCATAAGGCCGGTCAGGGTCTCAAGCAATGTCTGAAGTGTATGATCCCAGATAATGCCCCGGTGCTGCAGCAGAGAACTGTAAATATCGCTCGGCGCCGGCAGGACCAGCTTGTCCACTAGGCCCGCCCCCGCATAAGCCTGCCAAAACAGTACCAGCAGTATAAAAACGATCAAAGCCGGTGTGTAATCCCTAAGTTTTTTCATCGGACAAGCAACCTGTTCAACTGCTTCTCCAGTTTCGCGGCTTGGGGCAAGTGCAATTGAGAACGTCGCCGGGGTCGCGGCAGGTTAACCTTTATTTTCTTTTTTATACTTCCCGGCCGGCCATTCATCACATAGATGGTATCGGCTAAAAATACCGCCTCACGTATATCGTGGGTCACGCATACTACGCCCGGACGCGTCTTCTGCCACAGATCAAGCAGCCAGTCCTGTAGCTCACTACGGGTTATCGCATCCAGTGAGGAGAACGGCTCGTCAAGCAGCATCAGTTCCGGCTCAAACAGGATGGTTCTCAGCAGAGACACCTTCTGCTGCATACCGCCCGAAAGCATGTGCGGATAAAACTTCCCGAATCTTGCCAGACCGAACTCTTTTAACAATTTCCGGGCTGGGACTGCGGCAGTTTTAACGGGTTTTCCTTGTATTTCAGCGGCTAGTAGGAGGTTTTCTTCGATGGTTCGCCAGGGTAATAAGCTCGGTTGCTGTGGCAAATAAGCCACGTTATCCGCCGCTTCCAGCTTCCCCGCGGTAGGCTTTAAAATACCTGCCGTTATCTTAAGCAAAGTGCTTTTACCGCAACCGTTAGGGCCGATGACACAGACGAACTCACCGTTTTGGACCGTGATGTCGGCGTCTTTTAACGCCCGTACGGCTTTTTGGCCGTTCTTATAGGATTTGTCGATGTTTTGAGCACTCAGCACCGATCCCAAGACAGACTCCTAGGGCAGGAATTCGTTAGTGAAAAGCGAGCTAAAATTAAGCGAATCCACCGGATCGCCGGAAGCGTCCAACACAGTCTTTTTGTCCAGCATGAACTGCGGATATGCCCGCCAGTAACTCGGGTCCTGCACGCCCCATGCAAGCCCAGGGTCCTGATAAAGCGGGCTTAAGAAACGCTGGCTTTCATACACCAGCTCCCGGTCGGCAAAAGTAGCGGGAGGCGTATTCTCGATCAACAGGCGCGCCGACTCTTCCGGATTCCGCCGGGCATATTCGTAGCCCTTGACGGTTGCGGCCATAAATCGCTTCAGGAGTTCAGGTTTCTGCTCAATGGTTTTTGGCGAGGAAATGATGTTCGGTGTCGAGTAGTCGGGGATACCGTAATCTCTCAAGTCAAAGGTCGTAAGCGCCAGTCCTTCGCGCTTGGCCTGCAAACCTTCCCATCCCTCAAACACCCAAACGAAATCGATGACTTTATCCTTTAACGCCTGCAGGGGCGAGGTATTGACAGTAACCGTGTTGAAATTGCCTGCGCCGCCAGCGTTCTTTATGACTTGGCCCATGACCGCCTTTTCATAAGGTGCGCCAAAACCTCCGAAGGTCTTGCCGTCGAGTTGTTTGGGCGATGTTATGCCTGAATCCTGCCGCACTGCGATGACCGAAGTATTATGGGCTATTATCGCTGCCAGCGACACCACCTGCGAGCCGACCGCCGCATCGGCGACTATGTATTCGGTAAATCCGATGCCCGTATCCGCCTTGCCGGTAGCTACCAGCACATCTGAGGAAGTGCTGTCAGAATAAGGAAGTATTTTCAGGTCTATCCCTTGGTCCCTATACCAGCCGTTGGCCTTGGCCACATATATGCCCGTATGGTTGGTGTTCGGTGTCCAATCAAGGGCTAAAGATACCGGTTGTAATTCTTTGGACGCGTTATCTCGTGATACCTTGTCCTGCCACGCCCAGGCAAAAACTCCCAAAACCAGCACGGCTATCAATATATAAAGTATTTTTTTCATCATCTCTCCCTTCGCCGGCATTACCCGTACAGGTTCATTGGGTCACCTGGATCGACCAGATATCTCAGCCCGCTGCCCCGAGCTCCCCGTGAAATTACTTACGCAGCCATTGTACCACGGCTTGCTTTATGGCTGGGCGAAGACTGCTACGTCGATCTTTTTAGCGGCGGCGGTTTTTAACAGCTTAGCGGCGGTTTCAATGGTTGCTCCGGTGGTAGTAACGTCATCTATCAGCAGGACATGCTTGCCACTTACATCTACGTTGCGGCGAAGCTCCAAAGCCTTTTGTAGATGCTTAAACCTTTCCCGGCGAGCGGAACCTACTTGTCTGGACCGGCCGATCCGTATAAGAATCGGCTCATACTTCCATAACCTGCGTTTTGATAAATGCCGGGCTATCAGCTCTCCTTGATCATAGCCTCGGACCCTGATACGGCTGCTGGCAGTCGGTATATGGCTTACGACAAGATCGTCCGGCAAACGGGGCAGGGTATCGTCGATAACTTCGGCTATGACCTCGGCACCGGCTTTAGCGCGCTTGAACTTGAGCCTATAAATAACTTCTTTGGCGGTTGTTTCATAGCTTGTACCGACCCATACGTGGCCTATGTTCACGCTTGAGCGGCAACTTTTGCAGACTGCGTTTTGCCTGGTCAGCCTATGGCAGCGGTAGCATCGGCTTGGTACGCTTTTAAACGAGCCGGCTATGCAGCTTTGGCAGATCAACCGGCCGGCCAATCCGCATGATACGCAGCGATGCGGCGCTATCAGTGCTATTAATCTTTCTGTGAAATTCATTTGCTTATAAAAGCTAACGTTTGTCGGGGTAAAGTAGCCATTGGTTGTAATTTTTGTGTTGTAAATAAGTATATACTACGGTTGCGCGTGAAAAAATGTATTCTATACTGGAAGTAAACATAAAAACTCTCGATGGAAAATAAAACAAGCTAAAACCTCTGGAGGGTAAAATTATGGCGCGAAAAAGTCGCGATCAAGATCTATTGATGGAAGATGAGCTTACCGCAGCATTTCTCGGGGATGACGAAGTAGCTTCTTCTGCCGCTTCTGCTTCGACTACGGAGAATCCGCAAGATGCAAGCGAGGAAGAATGGGAGGAAGAAGACGCGGTACCGGGCCAACTGGCTGTCGATGTATACGAAACCAAAGAAAAATTAATCGTCAAGGCACGTACGGCCGGTGTCAACAAGCAGGATCTGGACGTAAGCTTGTCCGATAACACCTTAAGCATCCGCGGCACGCTAAGCGCCGGCGGGGAACACCAAGTAGAGAATTACTTCGTACAGGAATGTTACTGGGGAGAATTCAGCCGCAGCATCGCTCTGCCCGTACCGGTTAAGGAAGATGATATTGAAGCCGTATTAAAGGACGGGGTTCTGACCATCAGCTTCACCAAGGTCAATCAGGAAACGGTCAAGAAGATACAAGTTCAATAGTAACTGCCGCTAATGACTAAAGGACAGCTCTGAAAGCAGCTGTCCTTTTTGGTTGTCCGCTTAGGCGTTGCCCGTTACCTTGCCCAGGACGAACTTGACGATCAGTTGAGCGAAAGCGACTATGACCAAGCCTACCAAGGCATAGAGTATCGCATTCCTAGCCGCCTTGGTATTTTCCGGATTACCGCCAGAGGTAACGAAGCGGAAGCCACCGTAGATAATCATTATCACAGCCAGGATACCGACGACGATAGTGATAAGATTGATCACTTCAGCTATCAATGAGTCCGCTCTGTCAGCTGCCGACTGGCCTTGGCCATCGCCAATATTGCAGGGCGCCGTTACTCCGCCTTGCGCCGGAGATTGGCTGTTGAATGACAGGTCCGCGCCGGTACACAGCTGGCGGTTGGTATCTATATCCGCTGCGCCGGCAAAGGGTGCCAGCATAGCGGCGATTAGCAACAGGCCCGTCAATAACAGAGCAAATTTTCGTGCGAAGGGTTTTTGTATTGCTGCAAACATTTGTTTATATCCTGTTTAGGTCTGATTAACGCCCGTGGCTTTGGCCAGGACGAACTTGACGATGAATTGCGCCAGCGCCACTATGATCAGACCGATGATAGCGTATAGGATGGTATTTTTGGCCGTCGTGATATTGCTGGATTCCCCGCCGGAGGTAACGTAGCGGAAACCACCGTAGATAATCATGATGACCGACACTATGCCGACGATGATCGAGAATATATTGATGATCTTGGCTACCAGATCATTGGCCTGGGTTCCGGTCTGGCCGGTTATGTTCTGACATGCAGCAGTGTTTGTACCGCCCGAGAGGTCCAAATTGGAGCCTTTACAGGCTGAGTTTTCTATATCTGGGCTTACGGTTCCGGCTCGCTGGGCACCGGCTAGCGCCGGTGTAACCGAGATCGCCAATAGCAAAGCAGCGCCGGAGGTGGCGATCAATCTTTTTAGTTTGTTTAACATTTTTGTTCCTTTCGCTTAATCATTTATTTTTGCTTTATTTCTTATGTTGCTACGCCTGTGGCTTTGGCTAAGATGAATTTTACTATAAATTGCGCTAATGCTACAATAACCAATCCTACAATAGCATACAAAATGG
>DASUOG010000033.1:0-21928 GCA_036276755.1 Saccharimonadales bacterium (SeqCode)
ACTGTCCTTGGTTTTTTTGATGCCAAGTTGGGTGCGCACTATATTTATGGCATCCGCCGAATCGCTGGCATCGGCGATAGTGAAGTTGGCATCGATTCCGACCAGCTTACCGTAGCGGCGCAGTATCATGCTGGCAAAGGAGTGAAACGTCCCGCCGACCACCCGGCTAGAGAGCTGGCTCTTGGTCAGTTTGGATACACGTTCCAGCATCTCGCCGGCGGCTTTGCGGGTGAAGGTAAGAAGCAAGATGCGGTCCGGCGGCACGTTGTTCTCCAGCAAAAAGCTGACGCGATAAACTATGACTCTGGTCTTGCCGCTTCCGGCGCCGGCTATGACCAGCATCGGGCCTTTTGTTTTGGTAACAGCTCTAAACTGCGCTTCGTTCAACCGGTTGCGATAATCAATCCGATAATTCTTACGTTCGTCAAAATCCGCCGGCCGGGCCTTCTGAGCAATTTCTTCTACATGTTTTATGGAACTCTGCAAAGAATTTATCTTTTGTTGCAGGCCGGCCGGGACTTGTGGCTCCTGATAATTGCTAAGGTCCGGCAATTCTACGGCATCAACGTCCGTAAACGACTTTTCGTCATCAAAAAAATCTTTTACTTTAGCCAGCCTCGCTTTAAGATCATCCAACATCAGAGCTCCGTTACTTCGAACAATAGTCTTACTATTCTACCAAAGAAGTATTCCTGACGGGCCTATTCTTTTATGAAGTCATGCGGCAGGGCTACGCCGATATTCAGATAACCTGCGTCGATTGCCAAATATACGCCGGCAGCTACGATTAGTAATATCAACAATAACCAGCTGATAAAACGTTCGCTGGATGCTTTGTGTCCGCCTTCTGTTATCGGCAAATTATATGTTCTGTTTTCTATAAGTTGCCGGATTTTTTCACTACGCTTTTGTTCCTCTTCAGTCTGTTTGGCAGAGAGTTTTTTGCCGGTTGCGGAAGAAGCCAGTGAGTCGATGGCAGCCGCATTGGAATCAGACTGCTTGGAATCATCGTCGTTCTCCTGCCCCGTATCCGGCTTTTTAGCTTCCCTGTCTTCTGCCTTGAGGGGTTTTGTCTCTTCGCTGGATTCATCTGCGGGTTCGTCTTTAGTACCGGTAGGTTTAAGCCTGAGCTCGGATTTCTTTTTAAGCTCGCCCTGGTTTTTTTCATCCACTGAACTATCCGGGTCGGCAGTCCCCGATACCATGGGATCCTGCTTGATCATTTCGCCGTGCCCGGTGATGATAGGCCGGGAAGTAGGCGTAGCGGCTGTTTCTCCGGGTTTCGCCACGTCATTGACCGATTGGGATTGCTTGGAAGTTACTCCATCCGCTTTTGAATCGGTATCGTTATTTTGATTAGATTTTTTTGCTGGCATCTTCTTCCTTGGCAATCTTATGGGCTGTTTCAACTATTTTGGCGAATTTATGATAATTTATGCTGGCCCCGCCGGGCAACACGCCGTCGCAACCTTTTACCCTGATGTATGTTCCAGCGCTGTGATCATCGACACTGCCGCCATAGATCACCCGTACGCCAGAGCCGCTCTGATCACCATAAAGTTCGCTTACTTGTTTACGTATAAAGCTTATGTCTTTCTCAATGATGTCGGGTTTGGCGATTTCGCCCTCGAACGTACTTATCGCCCAAACCGGTTCGTAGGCGATTACCATATCGGTAACTTCCTCGGCTGTTAGGTCACTGAGGGCCGTGACCAGCTGGTCGTGCAGTACGCGCCGGGTTTCTCCGGCATTTCTTTCGGCTTTGGTTTCCCCTACGCATAATACCGGCGTTATGCCGTTTCGCACACAAGCGGCAACTTTATCCCTGATATTCTCCAGCCCTTCATTGAAGTGAATTCTCCGCTCGCTATGCCCGATAATCACATAATGGGCCAGGTCCCTAAGCATATTAAAGGATAC
Source organism: Saccharimonadales bacterium (SeqCode) (assembly GCA_036276755.1). Lineage (GTDB taxonomy): Bacteria > Patescibacteriota > Saccharimonadia > Saccharimonadales > 2-12-FULL-41-12 > JANWLD01. The sequence goes on from DASUOG010000033.1 coordinate 1,921, forward strand.
TTCGCCGGTATAAGCACCTTCATCTTCATAATAAGCATTCTGGGCGGCGAGGCGGAACTTCCTACGGTCTATCTGAATACTGACAGGTTGCAAATCCAGCATACTGGGCGCTAAAACGACCTCCACGTCATTATGTGCCTGGACGTGTTTATCCAAACGGGAGACCAATAAACTGGCCTGCGAAATATTCAGGTGCATCTTCCAATTGCCGATTATCAATACTTTACGTTTCTTACTCATGTATTTCGCTTATGATTATTACTGTAAAGTTTAGCACAAGTCTCGGCCGGCCGTCTTATTTGTCCAGCAGAGCTCCGATGCCGGGAAGGCCCTTGCCGCTCATGAAATCAAGACTGGCGCCGCCGCCGGTAGAAACGTGAGTGAATTTATCAGCCAAACCTAAGGAATTGACCACGTCGGCCGTATCACCACCGCCGACTATGCTCAGGGCTGAACTGTCCGCTATAGCCCGGGCAATGCGCTTTGAGCCTTCGGCAAAAATAGGATTCTCATAATAACCCAGCGGTCCGTTCCAAATAATGGTACTGGCCTGGCTTATCAGTGCCTTTACGTCCTTTATGCTCTGCTCGCTGAAATCCAGTATCAGATCGTCATCACTTATATCCGCCAGTTGAACTTCTCTTCGTTCCTTATCGTCGAGACTTTTGCCTACCGCCACTCCGGCAACCGGCAAGACAAACTTAACACCATCTTCTTCGGCTTTCGTGAGAACTTCCTCAGCGATCTTAAGGCTCTCCTCGTCGACGACACTTTTACCTATCCTGTAACCTTGAGCAAGCAACATCACGTTCGCCATAACGCCGGCCACCACCATATTGTCGGCAAAATTCATAAGATTGTTCAAAAGCGGCAGTTTGGTTTCCAGCTTAGCGCCGCCGGTTATTGCCAGAACCGGTTTTTTCGGATTGTCGACCGCCTTTGAAAGTTCGGTTATCTCTTTTTTGACTAAAAACCCGGCTGCTGAAGGCAGGAATTTATTAATCCCAACGACTGATGCATCAGCCCTGTGGGCCACCGCGAAGGCGTCAAAAACAAAAACTTCGCCGTAGGCGGCAAGCTTTCTGGCGAAATCTTGATCACCGGCCTTTTCCTGCGGGTAAAACCGGGTATTCTCCAACACCAATACATCGCCCGCCTTAAGAACATCTACCGCCTGCCGCGCCTGTTCACCGGTAAGATCCTTGACGAACTTGACTTCCCTGCCGAGAATCTCCTCGGCTTTTTTAGCAACCTGTTCCAAACTATCCTTACCGTTCGGTACTTCCGGTCGGCCACGATGACTTAAGATTATTAAACTGCAGCCACGTTCCAACAGGTAATTCAATGTCGGTACGCTGGCTCTGATCCTGAAATCATCCGTTACCGCGCCGTCCTTATCGGCCGGGACGTTCCAATCCAGCCTTAATAAGATTTTTTTATCTGATACATCGATGTCTTCTATGGTTTTCTTTTTGGTCATAGTTGAGCTTCAACCTAGTGTAACCGTTTATCGTTTCGGCTGTCCAGAAACGAACAAGCTGTCTTCTATCCAGAAACGCCATGGTTTTTCCTTGGCTTTGGATATGCCGACGCGCGGGCCAAAAGCTATTTTTATATCCTTGAGCTTAGGCTCGGTTATATAAAGATTTCCTTTATAAAGCGGTTTGCCGTAATCAGCTTTGGTTATTCCCATGGCCTGCACCAATTTGGCCGGACCGTTCGTGAGATTCAGGACGGCTTGCCTGCTTTCTGGCAGTGCCAGAAACTCTGCAATCCTATCGGCGCTATCCACATTTTTCTTTTCCGTTACTCCCTTCCCCGTACTACTTGTACGCCTCGCTCCGTTACTCAAAGAGAAAATGCGCCTAGCGCTCAATCCTGAACCTCGCGAACCATAATCGGATTTAGTACCGTATCGACGGTTTATCATGAGCTCGATTCCGCGGGTTGGTTCCAGGGCGCGAACCAGTACACCGGCGCCGACTCCTTTTTCTTCGGCAACCACATTGAAACACCAGTGCATGCCGTAAGTGAAATAAATATAAGCATGACCGGGCGGGCCGAACATGACTTCGGTGCGCGGCGAGCGAGATTTATAGCTATGGCTGGCCTCGTCCGATTGATGGTAACTTTCAACCTCAACAATAACGCCGGCGGTCGTCCCCTCTGCGGTCTCATGTACTAATTCACAACCCAAAAGAGCATTCGCCAGCTCTTCGACTTTCTGGTTAAAAAACGACTCCGGAAGCATATATGCATTATATGCTTTTTTGGCAGCTATATTGTTTTATGCACGAGTTGAAAAGTCTCGTACCACACCCTCGGCGCCAAAAAGTTCAAAAACTTGCGCGTCTTCGGGTTTGACCGGAATTATCTGGGGAAGATAAAGCCTTTGCGGACCATTACCGCTTTGTTCATAAGATTCTATAAGCCGTTTAAGATGGGGGCCGTACTTGTCAGATGCGTTAGCACCTACGCCTCCGGATATGGCGATAAGTTCGGCTCCATACATCAGACCAAGAGTAGTACTTAGCTTGCAGGCTCCTCTGCCCACTTCAACCATAGCAGGATGTTCATCTTCCATTTTTTCAGGCGATATCCCATATCTTCTTTCCAGCGAGGGACCGGCCAAAGTTGTTTCAAAAGTTATTTCAGCATCGGTATCTAACATCAAGTGGCCTATTTCAGCAGGTATGGTCGGATCCGCTCTATATACAGCCTCGCCAGGCACGCGGTGAACAAAACCGGAACCTACACCGGTGCCTATTATTATATCGGCTACTCTATCAAATTTTCCTTCACCTATGGTCAAAGCGGCCGCCTGCGCAGAAAGTTCGCCGTCGTTGACCGCTAATATACGAAAGCCTTCTTCCATCAGCCTGCCGGCGGCCGGATCGGCAGACCTAAGAGATGCTTCCAAGTCATACCGGCCTTCCGACATGCCGCCAACGTTTGGCATAGGGCCGACTAACTTGCCGTCCGGACTTACGGGTCCGGGAAATCCGGCAACCACCCATGAGCTGCCCCTCTCAGAAGCTTCCAGTGTCTGTGTTGCCATCCAATCGAAGAATTCTTTAGGGTTATCAGGTGTGCTTACAGATTGAAAATCAACTATATCGCCCTGTTCATAATGGCCGACCCTGGCATTCGTGGCGCCAAAAGCAATACATGTTCCCGCCTCTAAGGCTTCAAAATTTCCTGTCATTCTTAACTATAAGCATAACATCTTATATTGTTTTAGTCAATTCCTACCGGTCGGGATCTTTAATTGGAAATAGCTGACTCTATAATCCTTGTGCTTGCCTTTTGGTTTAACCTGCATATAACCTTATATGATGGCCGATCCAAAGCCCATAACAGCATATCCTGGAGGACTTTTCGAAGCTTTTCGTCAAGGGCACAAACTTTCTGCAGAGGTTGCTGCCTCTCAAGAAATCGGCTCTGATGCCGTAACTACTGTGGCAGAACTGGAAAATATTACAGCTTCAGTGACAGAGCTGGCGGTAAATCAGTCCGTAGTAGTCAGCGCTATAGATGGCGATAAAACTCCTTTTGTACATCATTTCCGCATTAATGAACTCAGTAGAACAAAAAGTTTGCTAGGGGACTTAAAGACCATTCCGGGCAAACCCGGGCGGTTTCAAGCGAGCGAGGACTACAATATGACGATGTTCCCGGGGTACTATAGAAACGTTTATCCCCTAAGAGGGCAAATAAGAGGCAGAGTCGTTGGCGTAAATCTGGAGAGCAGTGATCTGATAGTTAAACGCAGAGGTGTATCGGACGCGCTTCTTGGATCACGGACTTGGGTAAGACTTCTAAGTCCGGACGGGGAAACACCTTTAGTTAAAGTGGATTTCGTATAAGCGAAATCGACTGTTTGGTATAACAACGCCAGAATATAAAAAGCCAGCAATGTTTTGAGCTTTGCTCAAAAGTAGGCTGGCTGATCAATGTCTCTGGTGACCCCAAGGGGAATCGAACCCCTATTGCCAGGATGAAAACCTGGTGTCCTAGCCGTTAGACGATGGGGCCAGGTCACGTTAAATTGTAAATGTCTGCGGGTTCGATTCGGAATTATTCTGCTCGGTTTCTCGCAGTGGTGTCCTACCCAAAAGTAATTTTAAATAAAAATTCTTTTCGGCATGCCTCAGCTCGGTTACTTTCGTAATCCGGGCTTGCGGCCTTGCGAAGTGCCGCCTGGCACTTCTCACGTTAGACGATGGGGCCATAAAGCCAACCGCGGCGAAATGACCAATAAATAGTACCATAACAGAGGTAAAATAAAAACTCCCTTACCCTAAGGCAAGGGAGTTTTGGATAATTTTTGTTTTAGTTTTGAGCGGTCAGTCAGTGCTCGTTAACTCTGGTTAAACGTTAGCACAAAACTGCGCTTTTTTCCAGTGTTTATCCACAGATTCTTGATTTAGAATCGGCCAAGTCGGCGAACTATCGCGTAGTAAAGAGCCGAGCTTAGAGAAGTTATGCCGAGGAAACCGGCGATCACGGCACCCGGGCCGGTATCAGGAAGTTGTTCGGGAACTTCCGGTGTAGGCGGAACTTCTTCAGGAGGAGTTACCGGGTTACACTCATCTTCTTTTGTCTCCGGATTATCAACACACTCTTCAGGCGGTTGCGGACAGTCTATCTTGGCTTTGAATTGTACGAAGCGCTTTTCGTTGATAGATACGCCTACGTTACCGATATTGACACCTGCTCCGGTAATAGCATCCGGCAGATTCTTTATAAAGTTGCTGTTAGCATCCAAAAGCTGGGTACTGCCAGTAACGTAGCTTACTTTCTGAGGAGTCGAGATATTAACGGTGGCACTGTCAGAAGCACTTGTAGGCTGTATATTATCGGCCTTTATAGTAACGAGTGAGATGTTTTTAGTTGAGGCAGCAGTCGGAAATGCGGCTTGAACGGTAACGTTAGTCGCAACTTCGGTGGGACCTGGGTTATGAATACGTACTTTGTATTGCAGCTCGTCACACTTGTCTGCGCTCACCGGATCCATAAACTCCGTGCCTTGGGTTACGTTTTTAACCCTGTAGATATCGCCTCTTTCAATTGACGGGGGTACCGTCGCCTGGGCAGAGTTTGCCAGAACCAGTACCGGTACTGCCAGTGCGGCTACCAGGCTGGTTGCAGTTAGTTTAATGTTCATTTGTTGATCCTCCCTTTATCCTTTACTTAAAATTGATCTGGGGTTACGGGCATAGTGTTGAATAGAGTAGTTTTAGCTCCTCTGCTGTCTGTAAGGAAAGCGTGGACATTTACTTCCTGAGGTGTAGTTGGGGCTTCATAGTCTTGACACTGTGTATCACTGTCCAAGCTGTATATAGGGCCTTTTTCTTTCCCGACAGAGTTGCCGTTGGCGTTGGTGAAGGTAAAGTCGGTGACTTGTACTGAGTCTCCGTCAGAGTCATGCAGATCATCTGCACAAACTTTATCTGTAGTACCGGCAATCCTCTGGTGCAGATCCATCGTACCTGTTGGAGGATTGTTCTGCGGAACTTCCTCTTCAGGTGGTTTGGAAGGAGGAACTTCAGGGCTACATACTTCGGCGCTCGGTGAGTTGATAGCGCTACAGTTGATGTTAACGCTACAGTTGCCGCCTTGGGCCTGGCCGCCGATGCCGTTGTTGACACCTACGTTAGTAGTATCGCCGACACAAACGTTGGCTGGTACATTCTTTACGCCACGCTGTCTGTTTAGGAAAACGAACCTGTTGCCACGCTTCCTAACTACCTGTCTTTGAACCTTAGGAGTCTCCGGCTTCCATACTTTCCATCCGCCGGCTTTCGGTGTAAGTTCTTTGACCTTTGAAGGTCGGCCAACGTCACAACCACGGAGGATTACCTGTCCGGGACGGTTATAGATAGCAGTACTTACGATTTTCTGATTGCCACGGAAACATACGCCGCGGAATCGGAAAGTACCGGTAGGTGTAGGATTCATCTTATTCCCGCTGGAATCCTTGACCTTTTTGACAATCCGTACAGGGGCCCTTGGGCGTCGTTCCTGAGGTTTGCGGTGCACGACCTTTTTCAGGGCTATGTTGCCGCAGATTACCGGAGTCTTAAGCTTGATGATTTCTTTCTTACCGTTCTTGCCGCGTATGACAGCATTCAGGCACCAAGCATCGGTACCGTTAGGATAGTCAGGATCAGCGAAGGCGACATCTTTTTCAAGGCTCGGGCCGTTCACTCCATAAGTCATTTTCTTGAAGCGTTCGCCGAACCTGACAGTACATGACCTGGCATCGCCGACGCGGGCAGCATGCAGAATCGCACGTCGTTCACGTCCGTCCAAGCCCATGAGGTCTAATGCAGCCTTACCTCTGTCAGAAGTAATAGCCCTTACGAAATCTCGTTCGGTCTGAAGACCATTTGGAAAACTAGGTTTGCTGCTTGCGCTAAAGAGAGGGTCGCCGCCAAGGTTAGTCCAGGTAGAAGCCGTAGCAGTAGCTTCGGAACTGGTAGCCGAAGGGTTAGCATTGGCTTTTGGAGCCTTGCCCGGAGTATTAGGAGCACCCAGAGCAGTTGGCGGATCTATTGCCATTTTAGCGACACCTCCACCGATAGTCAGCACGGTAGCGACCGTAGCTGCGGCCTGGATAGGTTCCATTTGGCGAAGACGATTGCCAAGGCCGGCAATACGCTCACTTATAGCGTCACCTACTCCGCTTATTTTCTCACTTACCTTCTCGGCTATGCTCGGCTGAGCCGCCATTGGGTCTAGGTTAACTTCTCCAACAGCAGGCGGGTTACCTGCCTCGGATTCTTTGTCAGCACCGGAGAATTTAGGAGCAAGCTCCATAGTTTCCGGTTTTGCTGGTGCAGCTGTAATAGTTGCCATAAATTATTCTCCCACTTTCTTCTTAAACTCCCACCATTTGGCACGACCCAAAATAGTGTTGGTGTTAATATATCACAAGCGTTATTTTTTGTCAAGTGTATTTTGTAATATGCTTATGCATTAAGCCACCTTGCAGCTCAATTTACTCCTATTGTGCTCAGCTTAATGTCATCTGTTTATCAGATTATATTAATTGTGACTGTAAAAAAGCTTACAATATATTAGAAAACTGCGAAATGCCAATGGCCGTCGTCCGCTCCGGTATGATACTCATCGTCATGTGGGCCGATTCTCTCTGTGTTTTTGTTTGCAGGTGTGTTACGAAGAAGAACCTTCAATAAAGATTTATTCCAAGGAGCTTTGCCGTTGAACTTGCGCAGATCGGTCGCGTTGCCGTCCCAGTGGTGAGAGGTCGCCACATGCGGGCCGCTGGTAAAATGCCAGATATAAAATCGTTTTTCCTTAGATGTCTTATAAAGCACCTTGAGCAAGGTCTTGTCCAATTTCACGCATTGGCCGGGCTTCATTTCTATAGGCGAACAATTTCCGGCTCTGGCCTGAAATAAATCTTCTTTGGCTTCCGGGCTGGCACTGATCCGGCCCTGACGGCCTTGCAGTACTTCGTTTAAAATTTTTGTCGCCCAGTGTTTTCTGGTTCTCTTTTCGGGAACCCGCAAAGGACCTTCACTTCCACGGCTTCCGCCTTGTTTAGGCGGCTTATTATTACCGTGGTCGCCGCCGTTATTCCCACCTGAACCGCCATCTGGCGGTTTTGAGCCCGGAGGCGTTATTACGCAAGTGGTCCCTTCTACGGTACGCGTACATTCCTTGTCCGCTTCGGCCACATCCGGTCTGACTAATGTATAGGCTGTAGCCAGAGATAAGGCAACCGTTCCCGCCGTAGCCGCTCTTCCCAGTCTGGTTCCGACTAAGAAGTTACCTATTTTGTTGAAAGCACCGGAATCGGCAACTTCGGTTATCTGTCCGTCTGCAATCCCGGCGTGGGCCGCTTCTTCAGATATAGAAGATATTTCCGGCTCAGGAGCGGATGGCAGTGCAAACTGTTCTTCTAAGGCAGCAGTCTGGGGGTCTCCCGTTACGGCAGACCTCTCCATTGCTACTTCTGTCATCGGTTGTTCAAGCGTCTCAATTCCCATAAACACCTTAGTTAATCCGTATAGGATAACATAAGTGTTATAAAAAGTCAATATTATGGTTAAATACCGCGCTCCCGTTTAACAGATGGACTTAGTCAGGCTGGGCGGATATGATTATTGGCCTAGACGACGGGCTATTACATAATAGATTAAACTTGCCAGGGAGCTGATTCCTACAAAGCCGGCGGCCACAGCTCCCGGGCCGGTGTCGGGCAATTCTTCCGGTACTTCAGAAACTGGTTCTGGTTCTGGTTTTGGTTTTGGAGGTGGAGATTCCTTAGTAGATACTGCGGGGACCACGACCGGTTTTTCAGGTTCTTCCGGAGGCGACTGTTTATCTACCGTGCCGCAAGTAGCTTCGATTTTACCTTGGGCCTGAGCAATGGCCTTGGCTTTGGCGTCCGATTTTAGCTGGGCTTCCAGATTATCTACGTTCCCGTGGGCAGACATCAGCATCTGTTGGTTGACCCTTACCTTAGAGACGGCTAGTCCGGTGGATTGGGCGCTTAGAGTTGAGCCGTCAGGGCAGACTATATCCTCTTTGAGACTTACTTCGGCTCTTGCGACAGCGTTCATATTAACTTTATTGAAGTTTCGAACCATCACGACAGGGCCCTTTACTACAGGGCCGGGAGGGTGCCCATGGGGCTTAAAAGGATTCCCGCAGTTTCGGCCTGTTTGACCTCCGTCCACTTTTACCCAGCCTGTCGGAGAGTGGGGGTTCCGGCAAATTTTTGCACGCACGGGGTCGTGGAACCACTGTAACTCGCCGCTTACGCTACGACCGGAGTTAAATCCACCATTTACCCAGTGACACTTTTCCCACTTTGTACCACCGTGCATTTTGACATCCTCTAAAATCGTACCTCGGAAATTTATACCGGAAACATCGATTTGTTCTCCGGTCACTACAGCAGGTTGGTTGGCGTTGGCGCCTTGGGTACCGCCAATAGCAAAGGCAAAGGCAACCGCAAACGCGAGCAGGCATATAATCAGCCGTTTGTTGATAGATACTATCTGTTTAGCTATTAGCATATAACCCTCCCGGTCTGCATAGCTGTTTTTATAAAAAGAGTTTTATTTTATTCTCAATATAAATAAATTGATATTTATGGCTGTCTGATTTTTTACATTCAACCAAAAATGGGCTGCGGTTACGGAGTTTTAAGGAAGTGCTAATTTCTTCTTGCTGAAGCTGAAGCCGAATAAGCTACCTTTGCCCTCGGTGCTTTCAAATAAGATACTGCCGCCTTGGGCGTCTACGACCTTTTTGGCCATAAAAAGACCCAGCCCGGTACCGTCCGGACGGGCTTTTCGGGCATTGCCTGCGCGATAAAATTTATTGAACAAGTGTTTCTGATCTTCCCTGGGGACCCCCAAACCATCGTCCTTGACCGTGAAATAAATATGCCCTTCATCTTCTTTGACTTCAATCCTTACATGTCCGCCTGATGGCGTATAGTAAATGGCATTGTCGATAAAATTCATGACGACTTGGCGGACTTTGGTTTCGTCTAGCATCAGCTTGGTAAGTTTCTTCGGCTTCTCATATTTCATTTCTATCTTCTTTGACTTGGCGGTCTCTACCAACTGCGCTGTTTCTCCTTCTACAACCTCGGCCAGATCAGTAGGTTGCGCATCAATGATGAATTTGCCGGTCTTGAGCCGGGAGACGTTCAAAAGGTCGGCTATCAGATAGACCATCCGCTGGGAACTGACGAATGCCTGGTTGAGCAGACTTTCCTGTTGTTTAGTCAGCTTGCCGGCATCACCTTCTAGCACCATACTCATATACCCCTTTGCCGATGTGAGCGGAGTCCGCAGCTGATGCGAGGCCATGCTTATAAACTCATCCTTTGTTTCATCAAGTTCACGCAATTTCTTATTAGTCCGTTGCAGTTTAACCGTTGCATCGCTGACCCTTTGTTGTAAAGTAACATTAAACTGCTGTATTTCCTCGAAACGGATTGAGTTCTGGATGGCTATCAATAGCTCGTCACCTATGATTTCCATTATCCTTACGTCTTGTTCATTGTAGACGTTGCCGCTTTTTTTATCTCCTAAGATCAGGTAATACATCGACTCTCTGGTCATGTCACTGCCAGGGAGCATACGCACCAAAAGGCCGATATTATTGCGCGATAATACTTCTCTGAGCGTATTAAACTCCGAGCCAAGCTCATCCGTTACTATAGTCCTCGCGGCTGTTTTTATCAGTTCCTGTTTAAGCAAAGTGTTATCCTCAGGTGATAATTCAAACTCGCCGGTACCGATAAGCCTGCCCTTAGTAACCGCCGTTTCCTTAATCTCTACATAGCAGAACCGGCTTTTAATATTCTCTTGAATCACCCGGGTGGCATGCCTAAGCAGTATGCCCAATTCTATGTTTTCTACCACCGTATTGTTTAGCTCATTTAAAAATTGTTGCGGGTCGTATGAGTCCCTATAGAATATGCGGTTGGTAAACCGGTCAAAAAATCTTTTCGTGTGGGAGTATAATATAGCGCTTAAAAGAGCCAGAAAAATATAAAATGCCCGTTCTGCGTTATCGGGTGTGTTATATCCGGCCAGAAGCGAGGAAAGAGAGAAGATTGTCACACCGTACACTATGCCTATGAAACCGAGGGATAACAGATATGCAACACTCCGTGCAACCGCCCGCTTGATGTCAAAGAGCTTGTGCCTGATGATGGCATACGCCATCGATATACTGAATATAAGAGTAAATGCCGGGCCTAGAGGAATCAGCGACCTGATGTCAAAGAATATGACCAGCATGAAATTAGTTAAAAATATAAGGCTGAATGAACCAATCAAACCCAGTATCACAAATCTTATCTGATCTCTCGTATTGCCCTCCGATTGGCGATACTTATTAAATAGATTGAATATGCCACCGCCCAGAAATAAGATCACCAAGATAGCAAAAAATACTATTCCGAAGTTCGGTACCGGATTATCCTGTCTGTCAGCTATAAATATCATCGGCGTTTGTGAAACAACCATGACGAACAATGCATAAACGACAGCCAGCTTACTTATCAGCCTGTTCCCCTCGATACTGCGGGCCGGAAACGTAGTAAAGGTTAAGAAAACCGACAGGCAAAGAAAAGCGGCAAGCATTATGACCAATCTCACCCAGAATAACTGACTGAAAAAAATCGGATTAACTGAAAAATAACTGGCCCAGGACCAAAGAGCAAAACTGGCCGTCAGTAACGCGAAGAACCGGCTGGTAGCACTCCTTGGATTCTTCAGATAAACTACCATGCCCAGCAGCACGTTTATCACACTAGAGAAAACTAAAACAACTATTTCAAGCATAGCAGATGTTCATACTTATGCTTATTGTACAGGAATCATTCTTTCCCGACCCATTTTTGTTTAATACCTGGTTTGAAATACCGGGGGTGTCGGTTGGGCCAGAATGCTACGCTCAAAAGTTTTTCGCTGTTTTTGGTTTTTGAAATCTCGGCGAATTCCGAGCTTTTTTCCCTCAATTTCCTGGTTATAATCTTATGGGCTAACGCCTCAAGCTCGACAGTCGGCACAACACCCGCCTGCAGCTCCAAATTGATTTCCAAATATTGGTTTTGGCCGCGGTCAAAACGTGTAATCATCGTAAACCTTTCAGTGACGTCGTCGACCAATCTTTTATCCAGCAAGGCTTCCTTAACGAATTCCGGGTAGATGTTTAGTCCGTGTAAAGATATGGAAAAATCCTTTCTCTCATACACAAAAATAAAGGGTTGTTTCTTGACAAATTTGCCAATACCCGCTTTTTTAATCTCTTTGTCGAGATCCTTGCCGTTATCAGCAAAAATATCGGACATTTGTCGATACGTAATGACTCCGCCGTTATCGCCTATGGCATACCTGATAAGTGGCAATACGCTGTTGCCGGTCAATAATATTTCGTCATCGACCTGCTCGAATTCGATAAATTCAGGATCGTATTGAGCTAATGTGGGAGTTTTTTCAATCTGGCCGAAGATAGACTTATATAACTTTTGGTTTTTGCCTGATAAACGCCTGATAAGTATGCTAAGCGGCGTTTCATACGCCATGGCTCCTATATCAGCGGTACCATATATATTCAAGGTATCAAGCAACGGGTTTCCTACACCTGCCTTGTTACATACATAATCACGGAATGTTTCGGTGAACGCCTCCGCGGCAAAAATGAACCTGATATTCAGCTCGCTCAATTGAATCTTTTTACGTCTTGCGTCGTCAACTACCTCCTTTATAAAAGGCGGGTAACCGACAAGTATGGTCTGATCAAAACCCGGAGCAAGTTTCTTAAGCGCTTTGAGTATTTCGGTTTCGTTATATCCGGTCGGGAGAATCGATAATGGAATCTTCGCCCTTTCACTGGCAATTTCAAAAGCCCTGAGCGTAATGACGCCGCCGATCCATACACCCATACCGAATCCGATTATTACCAACGTTTTACCTTTTTTATGCTGATTGAGATAGTTCTCTATCAATATTGAGTACTGTCGGCTAAGTTCTTCGCTTCTGGGAAAGTAATAAGGCTCCCCTGTTGAGCCGGATGTAGAACAAAATAACAGAGTTTGTCTAAGCTCTTCTTCCCAAACCAGATCAAACAGTGTATAAGCAGTAAGGTAATTATTCTTACCGGTAACAGGAATGTCCTGATAATCTTTTGGTGTTTTTATGTCTGCCGGATCACAATCATTCTCGGCCAGAAAATCCTTATATCCTTTGATTCCCTGGGCCGCGCGGTGAAATAAGTCTATGGAGCGTTTCGATATCATGTTTGTTTTTAGTTTTGACTTTATAACCTAGGTTTATAATAAAGGATACTATCTGATTATGCCAAATGGCTGATATAAAAGATAAATCATGCATACATATAATCTATCCGACGAAGAATTGAAACAAATATTGGACACAGCCCGCTATGCCCCATCTGTTCATAACACCCAGCCTTGGCGGGTAAAAAAAGTGGACGAATTGATTGAAATAAGCATCGATCCTAATCACAAGCTTGGGCCGGGTGATCCAACCGGCAGGGAGACTATTATAAGCATGGGGATCTTCGCCGAAGCCGTTTGCCTGACTGCCGGGATCACAGGCCTGCAAGCGTCAGTCAGGCTTGATAAGGATAAGGCCCTCATTATTTTCAAAAAGGGTAAAAAGTCCGATAAGAATTGGGTAAAACTGTTAAAAAGCCGGGCAACTGACAGAAGTATATATAAAAAGACGCGGGTAAACTTCGCTGTGAAAAAAACCATTGAAAAATGCACCGTCAATAAGGCTGTAAAAATAAGGTTCATAGATGACCAACATTTTATAAGGTTTCTGGCAAGATTAACCGCCAAGGGCATCAGTTTAGCCCTTAGTAATCCTGATTTCAGACAAGAACTTAGGAAATACCTCCTACGACCGTGGTCGCATAAAAAGAGAGGTATATCGGTCAGAAGTTTGTATCTACCGTCATTTATAGCCCTTCTGCAGCCGGATATACTCAGGCTGAATTTCAGTTCCGGTAAGGAATCGCAATTGGAAGAGAGGAGATGGCTGTCCGCCAGCGCGGTAATCATGGTAACCACCGAAGGAGACCTGCATGACGATTGGTTTGCTGTCGGTAGGACCTACATGAGAATAAGCCTGGAGATTGAGAGAGCAGGCCTAAGCCAAGCAACTTCGGCGGCAACAGTTGAAGCGGCAACGTTTCATGAAGATATTGAAAAAATGCTCGGTACGAGCCAACGGCTACAAGTGGCAATACGCATCGGCAAGGGAGCAGCAAAACGTCATTATTCTCCCCGGGTATCCGTAGAAGAGTTGATAGCTACATAGATTTTACAGCTTTGTGAATGATCCGGGTGTGTTTTTTGTGCTGGCGGCGGTATTTCCGGGTCTGATGATCGACCAGCATTTCTTTTTCCAGTGATATTACATATCGTCCGGAACGCAAACGGTTGCCCAGAGCTATATTTTTAACAGCGAAAGCCAACGCGCCTCCCGTAACCATGACCGTCGAACCCAGTTGGGGGTGGGTAACTATGGTCGTACCGATTTTAAGCAAAGAGTGCTGCATCCTAAGCGGCATGTTCGCCGGATCGATTATACTCACGGCGTGCTTTGTCCATTCCCGGTGATTTTCCGGAGGGTTTTCCGCGATATCATGAATACCGGGTATCAAACCATGGAAAAGCTCCCTGTCAGGCTCTTCATCAAACCTTTCGATGTCAAGCATTATGGTATCGCCCAGTTCCGTAGCCATAACTACAGGAATCTTGCGTTTGCGAGCCTCAATACGGATACGTATTTTCATTTCTATGTCGTCAATCTCATCTATAGCTATACCAACGTCCGATAATATTTTGTCGACATTGTTTTTATCCGCTTTGTCAAAGTATTCTACCTCGCTATAAGGATTCATCTCATAAATCTGACTCCCTATGACTTCACATTTGCTACGGCCGACACTTGAAACACCAGTCAAGATACGGTTCAAATTAGATCCGCTGATGACTGCACCGTCTATCAATTTTATTTTTCTTGATATGCCGCTTATCGCCAGTGCCAAAGCTCCGGCACTGCCGACACTCATGCCAAAGTTAGCCGTCGAAAATTCAGATAATACGGTTTGTTCTTCTGCGGATATTAAATCTCTGTTACGTATGCTCCGAAGCTCTTCAAATTCTTTTTGGGCGAGAACATGGACCAGATTGCCGCTCCAGGGGAAATACGCCCAAGAGCCCAATTTCCAGGATTTTTTCCCACCGTAGTGTTCATCCAGCATATTGGCTATGGATGCGGTTTGGACCTTATGGTTGGCTCGATAAAGATGAGCGTTTTTACTTAAAAGTAATTCGGCATATTGTTCGCCATAATTATCTATTACCTCTGTTATCTGCTGATTTTTTATAAGTTTTTCCAGCTCTGCCGCAGAATCTTGTTCATACATCTTAACAATGGTCGGGTGAGCCGACCCGGTAACTCTTTTGTTTTTCGCGACAGCTGTTAAAAATTTAGGATAAGTTTTTTTCGGGTCGCGAGTATCTAATTTTTGGTGTCCCATGGCTTATCTCAATAAAATATACAATAGCATAATGAACTGTTTATGGGGATAATATTGATTTTACACAAAATCGTTATGATAAAATTTAATTAAATGAACGACAAGAAGTATAAAATAGCCATTATTGAGGATGATGCTGCGATTTCGCAGATGTATCGGATCAAGTTCGAGTCCGATAGTTTTGCCGTGGAGACGGCTGAGAACGGCAGGCTGGGGTTGGCTCTGGCTGAAAAGATGAAGCCGGATATTATCCTGCTTGATCTGATGATGCCGGAGATGAACGGCGAAGAAATGCTGATCCAGCTCAGGAAGCAACCCTGGGGCAACATACCGGTGATTATTCTGACCAACGTAGGCGAGCAGGAGATACCGGATGTCGCAAGGCAACTAGGCGTCAAGCGGTTCATCTTAAAGGCCGATATGACTCCGAAACAGGTCGTCGACTTGGTAAAAAACGAGCTTGCAAGCTAAAATACAGATGTGAAAATAGCAATCCTTGGCTTTGGCAAACAAGGCCGTTCGGCTTATGAATACTGGAAATCCACTGATAACCGGATAACCATATGCGACAGCGATACCACGCTCAAATTGCCGAGCGATGCAAAAGCCAAGCTAGGCCCGGATTATCTAAAAGGGCTGGAGCGATTCGATATGATCGTCCGCTCGCCGGGCATCCACCCCAAAGACATAGAGCAGGCCAATACCCCGGCCATAATTGAAAGGGTCACTACCGGAACCAGTGAGTTTTTCAAGACATGTCCGTCGAAAAATGTTATCGGCGTTACCGGGACCAAGGGCAAAGGCACGACCTCGACCTTGATCGCCAAGATGTTGGAAGCTGCCGGTAAAACAGTTCATCTTGGCGGCAATATCGGAACTCCACCCCTGGACTTGTTAATGGAGACCGAAGCGGTGCGAAGCATCCAGCCGGATGACTGGGTCGTGCTGGAGCTGGCGAATTACCAGCTGATAGATTTTAAATATGCACCCAGGATCGGCGTGTGTTTGATGGTCGCACCGGAACACCTTGACTGGCATCGTAACCTGGACGAATATTTCACCGCTAAACAACAGTTGTTCGCACACCAGAAACCGGATGATTTAGCCATATATTACGGGAGGAACGAATACTCGCGAGACATAGCAGGCGCCAGTCCGGGCAGAATCATGCCTTATTATCATCCGCCCGGCACCATCATTGAAAACGATGACGTGATCATAGACGGAACAAGCATATGTTCTACGGACGAGATCAAACTGCTGGGCCGTCATAACTGGCAAAATGTCTGCGCGGCGGTAACCGTTATGTGGCAGATAAGCAAAAATATCGATGCCATCCGGGAAGTGCTCACAAGCTTTGCCGGGATGGAGCATCGGCTTGAACTTGTAAGGGAGTTTGGGGGAGTAAAATATTATGACGATTCGTTCGGCACCACCCCCGAAACCGCCAGAGTAGCCATAGAAACGTTTACCGAGCCTAAGATAGTTATTTTAGGCGGCCGTACTAAAGGCATCCCCTTTGATCCACTGGGCGAAGTTGTGGCCGGTAACAACGTAAAATACGTAATTGCCATAGGCGAAACCGGTCTTGAGATAATGAAGGTTTTAAGAAACGCGGGCTATACAAGCGTCGTCAAAGGCGAAAAAACCATTCAGGGAATCGTCCGGCAGGCCCGGGATTTGGCCGAACCCGGGGACGTGGTGCTTCTTTCTCCCGCCTGTACCAGCTTCGATATGTTCGAGAATTATGCCGATAGAGGTGAAAAGTTCAGGGAAGCTGTTTTAAAACTCGTTTGAGCTGGGCAACCAGCGCCGCTTCGGGCTGAATGACTTTGGCGTCGTAACCCTTAGCAATTTCTTCGATTTCCTCCTCGATCCAATGATAATGAGTACAGCCTAAGACAATGACATCAGCGCCCTCGGCGCATACTTCCTTGATCCTATCCTTTATCGAGGTCCGATCAGCCGCTTTTTTTTCAATCAGATAAACCCAATCGCTGCAATCCGGTTCCAGCACGGTCAAATGCTTGGCATAGAGATCGAGCAGTTCACGGTAACGGGAGCTGTTCAGCGTAGTCGGCGTAGCGCACACGGCTATGGTTTTTGTTTTGGTTAGTGCAGCCGCCGGCTTAACCATAGGCTCCACGGCCACTATGGGGACTTTTATCCTGTCTCTTACCTCCTTGATTATGGTGGTGGTAACGGTATTGCAGGCTACTAATATAACTTCGCAACCGGCATTTTCCAGTTCGTTAAGCTTGGGAATCACCAGTTCTAAAAGCTGTTTGGGAGTCTTGTTGCCGTACGGCAGGTTTTTGGCATCATCTATATACAGCACGGATAGTTCCGGCATTTCTTTTTGGATAGCATTAACTACCGCTTTGCCGCCTACGCCGGAGTCAAATACGCCGATTTTGCTCATATGGATATATAATATCAAGTTTAGAGTAATCAAAGTGTTAAATGACAGGAATTTGACTTATTGTTGTATAATTAGGTCTATTCCATTATGTCAACCCAGACAAAGATAAAAACACAGCGTAAACTGAACATCATAAGCTATAACCTTAAGTACCATAAGGCCAGCAAAGAATTATCCGGACTGGTCAACAGGTACAAGACCGATGTGCTTTGCATCCAGGAATGTTACAGCGAACAGCTACCGAACCGTTTGGGAGATTTGATTTTGGCCGAAAAGACCAGATTCAACCGGCTCGGTCTGGCAATTTATTACCGCGCGGAGCGGTTTTCTTTGCGCCAGACGAAGAGCTACCCTCTCAAGAAATCGGTATACGACAGGCTCTTCTCGCCTGCTGAAGAACGGCTTTTGGTCACCAAACTGTTTGACCACGCCAGCCGGCAGGAGTTCCTGGTCGGTTCGTTTCACGCCACACACATAATAGCTACCAACCGGGTACGGCGCCACCAGATAAAAACAGCCCACAATACATTGAAGTTGCTTTCCGGAAATTCTCCGGCTATCATGGTCGGCGATTACAATTATCCGCTCTTCAAGAAGGGGCTGAAAATATTTATCGAGCGCAACGGTTATAACTTGACACTGAGCGATAAACCCACGTACTACCTTAGCAAAATGATAAGGTCGCACCTGGATTGGGCGACTTCCGTCAATACACAGATAGAACGCGTCAAGACTCTGCCGAAGGGTATTTCCGATCATGCCCCCATATTGGTCCAGGCCGTCATCGACAGACGCGCTGTGATCCAGACCCGGGACTAGTCTTAATCTTCCCGGTAGGGAACGAACTCTACACCTGCTTCTGTGAGCGCATGGGCGGTAAGTTCGTTAAAATGAAATGAAATTTCACTCGGCAGTTTTATTGGATTACGAAGCGAACCCAAAGGCTCGCTGTATTCATGTGACTTAACTGTCAAAGCTCCTCTGCGCGACATATTGTTTTGGTAAAGCGAATAAACACCACCCTCGGTGTCTACGGCTACATCCCGCCGTCTTTGCACGCTAAATGCCGGCGAACCGTCCCATGGCGTCACCGTACCGTATGTCGGCCGCATCACATAGCCTTTTAACAGTTTTCTGACTATATCGTGCCGATGACCTTCTCGTACATCAAATTCAACGTCTTTGCCCAAAAACTGGCAAATTCGAGCAAAGGTAGTGCTGTGGGTGTTATACACCACCTCTATATTTAAGGCGGCGGGGAAGCCGGCAGCTTCAAGCTGGCCTAGGTTATGTAAGTTCTGCCGTGTAGCCCGGCCAAGCATAGCCGCCCTCCGCTGGGCTTCGGCCGCCTCAACAGCCTGAGCTTCTCCTGCCTTAGCGGCTTTGATACTCTCTAGCTCGGCTCGCGAAACATATCGGGCAGTCACGATTACCGGTTACCTTCGGGTAAATTCTCATCCATAAGGTTATCCAAAACGTTCTCAAGCGGCATCGGGTAAAACCTGGGTTCATTATTCAGGTTGTCCGTCCGGACAAAACCCGGGCAAAACGCATCCGGCATCGCGATATCCGAAAAAGCCTCACCTTCCAGCATAAAATCAGCCGTATCAATCTCCTGTAGGCCAAATTCCATATCAGCTATATCCCCTTTTACCCCGAATGCCGATCCGACATAAGCTTCTCTGATCTTGGTACGCCCCTCTCCTCCTTCGCAAAACGCGACCTGTGGACCGAAAACCAGATGGTAAGGCCCGTCTTCATCGCGGCGTTCCGGCCGGTCAGGACACTCCGTCACGCCGATGAAATATGCTCTGGTAGATCTCCCTTCCCCGATAGGTATCTCAACAGACCCCGGCATGTCAAATGCATGCATCCTTTCTAAGAACTTCATGGCGACCTCTAGTCGATTACCGAACAATCTAACGGGATCAGTGCCCTTTGACTCTCTAAGCTGCGCTATCAAGGCCTTATTAGATTCACGTATTTCTGCTACATTACCTTCTCTGCCTTTCCCCAGTTTGTGGGGCAGGCCAAACTTACCTCTTTCATAGCCGAATTTCTCTAATATCACACTATAATTATATACTATATTTAATAATTTAGCAAAAAACTTATCCGGTGGGTGCGGCGTAGAATTGCAAACTATTTGTATTTATGTTACTTTATGCAAAATTCATGAGTACTCCGGAAACAATTGCAGAGACTACCATCCCTGACACTATCGACCATGTATTTACCATGCGGCGCAGTGGTAATCACGCGGTTATCGATTGGCTAAAGGCATGCTATGAAGCCGGCGACCAAACCCCCTACCATATCAATGATGTTTTCAACGACCATTTACCTCATCTGCCGCCTGCAATGCGGGGCAGCGACCCTTCGCCGACAGCAGTCTGGCAAGATGGCGAGTGGCGCGATGTGCTTATTTTAAGTTACGAAGACGTAGATCCCAACAGACGTTCTGCGTCTCCTATATACACTTTGCTCCAGCCACCGCAAGCCTGTCTGACC
>DASUOG010000034.1:0-6765 GCA_036276755.1 Saccharimonadales bacterium (SeqCode)
AAGTGGCCCTTCAGTCGATCAATCCGAAGAATAAAAAACTCATAAAAACCTTCGACGAGTTAACTCCGGCGCAGATAGATAAAAAGCTGTCCGATGCCCGGGAAGCGTTCGAAAAAATGCGCGGAACATCGATAGCCGAGAGAGCAAAATGGATGCGGCAAGTGTCCGATATCTTGAGGAAACGTAAACCAAAATTCGCGCAAATCATAACCGATGAAGTCGGTAAGACCCTGGCAGCAGCGGAAGCCGAAATCGAGAAATGCGCCGCGACCTGCGACTATTACGCTGATAACGCGGAAAAGTTCCTGAAGCCGGAAATAGTCAAAAGCGATGCCGGCAAAAGTTTCGTAAGGTTCGATCCCATCGGCTTGATTTTAGCGGTGATGCCCTGGAACTTCCCCTTCTGGCAAGTCTTCCGTTTTGCCGCCCCCACCCTGATGGCCGGCAACGTGGGGGTCTTAAAGCATGCATCAAACGTACAGTTAAGCGCGGATGCCATCGAGGAGATATTCTCGGAATCCGGTTTTGCTGACAATGTCTTTCAGAACCTGGCTATAACATCTGCCAAAGTAGAGGGTATAATCCGGGATCCACGGATAAACGCTGTCACGCTCACCGGCAGTGAAAAGGCCGGCGCGGCAGTGGCTACGGTAGCCGGTGCGGAAATCAAAAAGACGGTGCTTGAGCTTGGCGGTAGCGATCCGTTCATAGTACTGGAAGGAGCAGATATAGAAGCGGCTGTAGAAGCAGCCGTTACCGTCCGGCTGCAGTACAACGGAGGACAAAGTTGTATTGCTGCGAAACGGTTCATAATAGAAGAGGAAATAGCCGATGAGTTCACCGATAAATTAAAAGGAGCGGTAGAAAGGCTAAAGGTCGGAGACCCGACCGACCCGAAAACAGATGTCGGTCCGCTGGTAAACGAGCAGATGGTCGAGGATTTGCATGACCAGTTGGAACGTTCGGTGGCAATGGGTGCGAAAATCATTACCGGAGGCAAAGTAGAAGACGCGGAAGGATATTATTTCAAACCCGCCATTATAACCGGCAACTCCTTTGATACACCCGTGTGCAAAGAGGAGACTTTTGGTCCGGTATTCGCGATAGTCCGCGTCAAAGACGCTGATGAAGCCGTCAAAGTAGCCAATGAGAGTATTTATGGTCTTGCTTCAAATATCTACACGGGAAATGCACAGTTCGCGCAGGATAACCTAGCCCCCAAGCTAGAAGCCGGGGCGGTATTCATCAACGGACCGGTCAAATCAGATCCACGCTTGCCGTTCGGCGGCGTCAAGAGGTCCGGTTACGGCCGCGAGTTATCACATTACGGGATTAAGGAATTTGTAAACATCAAGACCGTATGGGTTCGATAGATTTCGACGTCTGTAAAGTGTAATATATCTATAATGAACAAAATTATAGAACTGCCGGGCCTTATTGACCTGCATGTGCATCTGCGGGATCCGGGGCAGACCTATAAGGAAGATTTCTATACCGGCACTTCGGCGGCACTGGCCGGCGGTGTCACGACCGTGGTCGATATGCCTAATAACCTCGTAGCCGTGACTACGGAAACATTATTGGATGAAAAAATATCCAGCGCGCGGGGTAAAACGGTCTGCGATATTGGCTTTAATTTCGGCACGTTAGGCGATAATTATGACGAATTTGACAAAATTAAGGACAAAGTTGTCGGACTTAAGATTTATTTGAATATCACTACCGGTAACTTTATCATTGATAAGCCTAAATTAGCAGAAATTTACACAGCATGGCCCAGCGATAAACCGATATTCTTGCACGCCGAGGAAGATGTATCAGATTTGGTTATGTCTACCCTCAGGAAACATCCGAAACGGACCCATCTCTGCCATGTATCAAGCCGTAAGGAGCTTGAGTTCATCATCAAAGCCAAGGATGAAGGTCTGCCGATTACCTGCGGAGTAACACCGCATCATCTATTCCTTTCAGAAAAAGACGAGGAAAGAATGGGTGGGTTCGCATACATGAAACCGTATCTCAAACCCGCCGCCGATCAAAAATTCCTTTGGGATAACCTGGACGCTATCGATGTGTTCGAATCAGACCATGCCCCGCATACGCAAGCAGAAAAACACTCATCAGAACCGCCGTTCGGCGTCCCGGGAGTAGAAACCATGCTACCGCTTTTTTTGACCGCCGAACAAGAAGGCAGACTGACCCGCCAGCAACTACTTGATAAACTGCACACGACTCCTGCGAAAATCCTAGGTTTGAAGCCGGAAAAAGATACCAAGATAGAAGTCGATATGAATGAATATGAAATCAAAAACGAAGAGCTCAAGACCAAGTGCGGCTGGAGCCCGTTTGCCGGGCGAAGAGTCATCGGTAAAGTCAAGAAGGTCTATATCAGAGGTGATTTAGTCTTTAAGAGCGGCAAGATCCTCGCCCAGCCGGGAAGCGGACAAATAATAAATACTTAATAATGGAACTTCTTACATTATCTTGCTTTATTTTAATCGGCACCCTTATTCAGAGAGTCGCTGGTTTTGGTATGCCCATGATTGTAATCCCGTCTTTGCTGATTTACTTTCAGCCGACCGTTGCTGTCTCGATCGCTCTTTTCTTAGGCATTATTTCCAGCATAATTGTGCTGATAAGTCTCAAAAATATCGAAAAAATTATTTGGAAAATCATATTTGCCATTTTGCCTATTAGTTTGTTGGGAATTATTACAGGCTCGTATATTTTAACCATAATCGATAAAGCCATTCTACAAATTATTTTAGGCACAGTGATTATAATAACTCTCAACATCCAAGAGTTTTTCTCAGCAAAAAATCGTCAAGCTTTGGCTATAGACAAACCCTTGTATACAAGCGGAGCAATTGCCGGTTTTTTTAATTCGACAGTGGGGCTTTCGGCTGCACCGATGATTATTTGGATGCGAACTCACGCAATAACTTCCAATCAAATAAGAAAAGTTTTTGCGCTGCAGTTTATTTGTATGAATATTGTTTCAATAATTTCAATTTTTTATTTTGAACCGGCAACATTTACGGGACTTAATTTTGGCCTTTTAGCTTTGGCTTTACCGATTATTTTAATAGCAAATTACATAGGCGGTATTATATCTGATAGAATCAATCACAATACTTATGAAAGAGTGGTTTATATAGCACTCTCAGTCGCAGGATTAGCTTGTTTAATTTACGGTGTGATGAGTTTATAAACCGGCTTTGATTTGTTCGGCTAAATCAATGTTCCACATGGCGGCAGTGGCAGATTGTACGACATCTGCTCCGGCGTCGCGGTATTCTTTAAAATCCTGCGGTTTCATTACCCCGCCTACACCGATAATCTGATAGTTCCAATTATTCTTAGCCTTAAGATCATTCAGGCGCTTTACCATATCGAGGCCTGCCCATTTGATGCTGGCACCACAGATTCCGCTGGTCAACCTACCCTTGCCCGGCAAAGCCTGGTTGCCTTTTTCATCGACGACCGGCGCCGGTATGGTATTGATAGCCGAAATTGCCGCGACGTAAGGCGTGATATCCTTTAGGGTATCTTCGAGTAACTTCTCCTGATCTTTCGAAAAATAACCGAATTTTGCTATCAAGGGGACATCCCCTATGGCTTCCTTTACCTTTTGGCATACGCTTACCACTGCAGCTTTGGTGTAGCAAAGTATACCCTCACTAGCTACGTTCGGGCATGAAAGATTGACCTCGATTGCCCCTATGCCGGTGGAAGCGGCTTGCCTGGCCGCTTGCGCGAAATCATCGTAATAATCTTCTTGGGTGAACCCCTCTTGTATAGTGCCGACTACGCTCATAATCAGCAGCTGGCCTTTCTTTTGATAGGTCAAAGCTTTTTTTAGGTCATCGATCCAGAACTTCGGGCCCAAGCTCGGATTACCGAAGGAATTGGTGATTGAAATCCCTTCCAGCGGCTTCTCCGTAGTTCTCATGCCCAGCAGCGGTTTTTCCGCCCTGTCCAACGTAAGGTCGCCATCGATATCCAGATAAAGCACGTTGGGGAATTCGTTCGGTAGGAACTTAGTGTTGCGTTGGGTTTTGTAACAGATGACGTCGAAACCGGCTTCAAAGGCAAACTTAACGTGTTTACTATTTAGCAACGGTCCGGCCGGGATACCAAACGGCGAGTATATAGGAATTCCCAAAAATTCAAATTTGGGTTCATTTTTATCTTCATAAGGCTTGAAGCTAGCGGGTGGAAACGGTCCTTCATCCCAGTTGTTGATATAAGTTTTGGACGGGTCGTACAAACCAAGATGTTCGTCAAAAGAATTTGCCCGGTCTGCCGTCATAATCACCTAACAGTTTATCACAAGGAGAGGATTTGATTAATAGTAAAAAATGTTATAATAATTCTTCAATTCCAATGTGTCTACAAAAGACAGTGGAGGTTTTGTCAAATGACAGGGATTGACGGTACACCTGAAAGTAAAGCGAACCTGGGCAACGAGCTTGCTTTGGACAAAAATACCTTGGCTGTAATCGAATCTATAGACGGTAAAGAGATAGAAAGCCAACTGATAGAACTTGCCCGGATAGGCGGCGAGCGGATAAAGCCGATGTACGGGCAGAAGGAACGCTACGCCACTAACAGACCGGCCCTTTCGCCACAGGACAGGCTAGCCCAGCAAGAATTCATCATCCCGCAGATGGAGACAGCCGGCGCCAAGGTCCATATCCATCCACTCGGCGTGATGGGAACATATGAAGGAACCGACCCCTCGTTAGCTCCCGTAGTCATAATGTCGCACACCGATACCGTACCATCCGGCGATATGTATGATGGGACTACCGGTGTAATCGGTGGTATCGCTACTGTAAAAGCAATGAATGAAGCAGGATTTCAGCCGCGCCGGAACGTCATGGTGCTATCATTGACCGGAGAAGAATCCGCGCGTTTCAACTTCGCTTTGTTCGGCAGCCGCGCCATCTTCCAGGGTCTCAGTGATGCCGAGCTGGCGGCAACGGATCAGCAAGGTCAAAGCATAGCCGAAGTGTTGGGCGAAACCGACGCTAGAACAGCCAAAGTGCCGCTTTTTGGCACACGCTCAGATTTAACCATTCCTTCGGCAGTCATCGAACTCCATGTAGAACAAGGTACTAGGCTGGAAGAAAGCGGCATTAATATCGGCGTGGTTGAATCGATAGCCGCTCCAGTAAGGTATAAGGCCACGGTGGGTGATACAAGCTTAAGCCCGGATGACACCTCGCCACCACATTCGCGATATTTAGAGTTGTCCGTGGATGGTATAGAAGCCCATTCCGGTGCAACACCCATGGGCCACGACCAGAGGGCCGACGGTCTGCTCGAAACTATTTCTTATCTTCAACAAGCGCTCAATGAATACAAGGGCGTTATGCCGAAAGTGTTGAGTATCGGCGATATCCTCATAGACAACCAAAGTATCAATAAAGTGCCCGGTCGGGTCCGGACTACCCTTAGGATAGGCGGCGATAATGCGGAAGAGGTGGAAGAGGCCGTAAGGTTCCTGCGTGAACTGGAGAATAACCGCAACCAGCTCTTGTCTGAATCGGAATATAAATTCGGCAAGAACCCGATCAAGCTCAGTAAGATCAAAAGTCCACAGAACGCCGTATTTTTCAAGCCGGAAGATATACTACCGCGCCAGCGAGCTGCTTTCGGCCTGATACGAGCTGTCAATAACGCAGCGCTGTCCCGTGCGGAAGAAGGCGTGGTTGGTACGGTCGGCACGTTTGAAACAACTGATGACGGCAGGATAATTCTTGGCTTGGACATCCGTGGAGAAGACATGGACCCAAGAAAGATGGCTTTGGACGAAATAAGTTTTGAGACGAAAGCTCTGGGTCATACGGTTTCGCTCGGCGAACCTCTGCCCGGCAGCGGCGACCCTGTAAGGATGGATGTTTCCCTGGTAGAGAGCACGATTGACGTTATCGACCGGTTTGAGATAGGTAGCGTACGCAGGATGAGCAGCGCGGCCGGGCACGATGCGCAAAACGCGGCCCGTGCCGGTATCCCCGCGGTGATGCTTTTCGCACCAAGCCGGCGAGGCATCGCTCATAATCCCGAAGCATATACTTCCCCCGAAGATTTACAGCGCAACGTCAGGGCCCTAGCAGCGCTGGTTATTGAGCTGGCTTCCAGATAAATTAACGGGCGGCTTTGCGCCTGCCTAAGCTTAAGTGTAGAATTTTATTAGATGACAATCGATCCTACGTTTTTATACGTTATTTTTCTGATAGCTCTGGCCGCTACATGTTCGGGCTTGAATATATCACTTATATCATTGAGCCTTCGCGACCTAAGACACAAGTCGGAGCTTGGCAATACCCATGCAAAAAGAGTCTTGCCGCTAAGGGCGAATGCTCACCTGAGTCTGGCTGCCATCCTGTTGGTAAACGTAGCTGCCGCCACCGCTACACCGCTGGTACTGGACACCCAGGTCAACGGATTCCTCGCCGGCGCGATCAGCACCCTGCTGCTAGTAATATTCAGTGAACTTGCCCCACAGGCTTTATTCACCAAACATGCACTAATCGTATGTTCTTATTTATCACCGTTGATGCGCTTAATGATTGTAATGACTTATCCTATTTCCAAACCTTTGCAGTTAGGTCTGGATAGAATCTTCGGCAGACATGACGAGAAAAGACCATTGCACACCCGCCATGAGCTCGGGCTTATGATAAATGAACACCTAGGAGATGACGATAGCGAACTTGACGAAGATGAAGTTGAGATCATCAAGGGCGCCTTGCAACT
>DASUOG010000035.1:0-4786 GCA_036276755.1 Saccharimonadales bacterium (SeqCode)
AGCATCGGAGCTGCAGCCGATACCTGCGGCTTTGAACCATATTTGCGACTCAGCAGGGGGGAAAAGAGAGGTACTGACCGCGCGCGCGGTCAGATACTGGCGAATTGCTATGAGGCTGTCATCGGTGCTTTATACCTTGACCAGGGCTATGGGCCCACGAAGTTGTTTATTGATAAGACCATACTCTCGACTTTGCCTAAGATACTTCAGACCGGCTCATGGATGGATCCGAAAAGCCGGTTGCAGGAACTGGCCCAGAGCAAAGAGGGCTCAACACCGGTTTATCGGGTGCTGGAAGAAGTCGGCCCGGATCATGACAAGACCTTCACCATAGGTGTATTTATCTCCGGTAAATTACGCGGCAAAGGTACCGGACACAGTAAACAGACCGGTCAACAGAAAGCGGCCGAAGAAGCCCTCAAGCATTACAAGAAGTAAATTTTGCATGTTGTGATATAATATATCCAATATGTCAAATTCAGGAAAAGAATTTTCAAGGGTTTCTATTGAATTGCCGTCCCGGGATGCTGAAGCGGCTACCCGCCTGCTACAGGGCTTGGGCGAGGGGCGTAATCTTGATATGCAACCAGTACCGGCTCCGGAATATACGATGTTACCGGCCAAGCTTTATACTATGCTGGAAGATCCAAGTATTGAACGTCTGGTTCCGGCCGTGCAACGTCCGCATTTACGGACATTTGAGTCCGAAACAGAGTGGGCCGGTACCGGAGTTGCTGAGAGGTTTGTATCCGGGTTATGGGTACGCGGGCCAAGCGCAGCGAAAAGACCCAAGGACAGACAATGGTATGACATGCGCCATGCAGTTATCTTTGACCGCGGCGGCCGGGTATCAGCTTTGCGAGCGGAGAAAACCGAAAGTTTACGACAAATGATAGAGCAGGGAAGAGTGGATCTTATGGGCGTAGGCCTTATGACCCTGGCGTGGTTCGGCGAATTCAGCCAGGCCGTGCGGGCACAGCTGGATGAAGCAAATTCTACAACAGAGACAGAACGTTCTTCATAAAACGGGCAAAAGGTCCCCACCTCTGTTGACATCTGGGGTTTTTATCTGTAGAATATCTTGGATATTCGTCGTTAATAATATTCCCAATAATTTATTGGATAAGAAGGAGAATTGTTTAATTCGATGCTGAGCATACGTATGCAGAGATTAGGCCGCAAGGGGCTACCAATGTATAGGATAGTGGTTCAAGATAGCCGGCAATCCCCCTCCAGCGGCAAATATGTGGCATTGCTCGGTAGTTACGATCCTCATACTAAGACAGCCGATATTGCCGCAGATAAAGCTAAGCATTATCTAAAGCATGGAGCTCAACCGTCCGATCGGGTCATAAGATTGTTTACCGCAGAAAAAATCTCTTTGCCGAAATGGGTAGCTAAGCCCACAAAACGCAAAAGGCCGGTTAGAAACCTTGACAAATTCAGCAAAGGCCAGTCAGCGCCTGCTTCTGATGAGAAAAAAGATGACAAACCAGCCGAAACAACTGCCGATGACGCGGTTGAAGCGGACGAAACCCCTGAGCAGACTCCATCTGAAAATAACTCGGCAGCTGATTCGCCTCCGGCAGAACCGGCTGATGATGAGAAGAAGCAGAACGAAGCAAAACCCGGCGGGCCGGCAAAGGATTAGCCACTATCGGTTTGGCTCGTGCTC
This sequence comes from Saccharimonadales bacterium (SeqCode), assembly GCA_036276755.1. Classification (GTDB taxonomy): domain Bacteria; phylum Patescibacteriota; class Saccharimonadia; order Saccharimonadales; family 2-12-FULL-41-12; genus JANWLD01. The sequence goes on from DASUOG010000035.1 coordinate 1,676, forward strand.
ACGTGTTTTGGTATACTAGCGGAGTCAGAATCACTAAATAAGGAGGAAGCCTGTGAGTATTGACCAGCAATTTGTTGAGTTTGTAGTAAAATCTTTGGTCAGCAAACCCGACGAAGTAAAAATTAACCGTACGATAGACGAAAAAGGCGTTTTACTGGAACTTACCGTTGATCCGGAGGATCTGGGCAGGGTTATCGGCAAGCGTGGAGCGACTGCTCAAAGCATTCGCACCTTATTGCGCGCACTCGGTACCAAGAACGATGCACGCTATAACCTGAAGATTGTCGATAACGGGACGGGCCAGTCTGCATCGTCAGGCGAAGCAAAAAGTTCTGGTGGTGGACTTTGGGGTGACGAACCGGATGAGTCTGCCGATAAGGAAGCGGAAAAAGCCGTCAGCCAAGCTGCCGAAGAGCTTAAGGACGAATCAGCGGAAACCGGCAAGAAAGATGACGAGGAAGAAAAGCGCAGCTCGTTTTCCAGGACGCGTAAAGAGTTAGCCGACCTCGACGATCTCGATGTCTGAAAATACCTATGCCCCTTAAAAATAAGGGGTTGTGCTGAAACAAAAATGTGATTATAATCTGTTTAGTCTAAATGACTTTAACAATCAAAAGCTCACCTGCGAGCCATCGAAAGATGGGAGCTTTATGTGGCAGAACGAACCCAGGGTACCCCGGGTTCTTTTTGTTTTGAATACTAAAGATGCTTCAAGCAGATGATCACCCCAAATCTGGAACTAACATGAAGTTCGAAGCACATATGGGATAATGTATATAATGAAATTTTATGTGATAAGCCTGTTCCCAAAGATGTTTCCGCCCGTCTTGGAAACCAGCATGCTGTGGAAAGCGAAGGAAAAGGAAATTATCGAACTGGAATATATAAACCTCCGGGATTTTGGGATAGGCTCCAGAAAAACCGTGGACGACATCGTTTATGGCGGCGGAGACGGTATGTTGCTGAAGCCGGAGCCATTGGTAGCGGCGATCGAGCATGCGAAAAACCAATCTAGTGAAGCAAAGGTAATCTTGATGACACCCAGAGGCAAACGCTTTTCACAAGCCAAAGCCAAGGGTTTAGCCAAAGCCGGCCAGGATCTGATATTCGTTTGCGGTCGGTATGAAGGCTACGACGAGCGTGTTATTGAATTTGTGGACGAGCAGATATCCATAGGCGATTATGTGCTGACCGGCGGTGAATTGCCGGCTATGGTCGTCATTGATAGCGTGACCAGGCTTCTGCCGGGTGTGTTGGGCGGCGAGACAAGCGCGGAAATAGAGAGTTTTGCCGATGGCAAGACTTTAGAGTATCCGCAATACACCAGGCCCGAGGACTTCCGCGGTATGAAAGTCCCCAAAATCTTATTAAGCGGTAACCATGCCGAAATAGCCAAATGGCGCGAACAAAACTCCAAACAAAGTGATAGATAACTTTGGGCAGAGCAACGTTTCAAAGAAGCTTAGCGACGTAAATCCTGCTCAAAATTACTTATCGGGCCGTACAATCCATGATCGATGATGAAGGTTTCAGCTTTCTTGTCATAACCGGTGGCGACCGCCAGGCCGACTATGATAAAAAGGATTCCTATGACCTTTCTGAAGGTTCCGCCCGGATCCTGCAGCCAGCCCAGTTTTTGTGCGAAATTCTGACCTAGATAACTGACTAGAAGCAGCATGCTCGAAAGACCTAGTGCGTAGGCGACCAGATACGCGAAGCCTTCGGCAAATGAACGGGGTAATACCGAGGCTACGACAAATGCGTATGTCGGATTGCAGCTACTGAAGACCGGGCCGAGCGCCAAACCGGTCATGACATCACCCGTGAAACCCTTGCGGGTGTATGATTTGCCTAAAAACCTGTTTGATTTCAGATAAAGGCCGCTTGTTGACGCAAACCTTTCCCAGATACCCGGCCAAAGGAAGGTGATTCCCAAGATAAGGATAATGCCGCCGGCTATGGTTTGCCAAACCATATTAGGAATACCGAGCAGAGCGGTGGAGAATTTGAGTAGCAGAGTAAATAATATGACTGATAAACCGAGACTTGCGGTTATTATCAGAGGTCTTTTCCAACTTGTTTCCTGATCGCCACCGGACCGGACAAGGCTGCCGCCGACTATTACCGGCAGAAGTGTGATAGTGCAAGGTGCGGCAACGGTTAAAACCCCTGCTAAAAACGACAGGACCAGCAGAGTCATGCCTAGAGGAAATCTCTGTTTACGGCTTCGATAGTCGGTTCGTTATATGCCACGTATTTGTCGATAAGGTTTCCCGAATCATCGATCTTCACGAACGTAGTTTGAATAGTAACACCGTATTTTTGCCGCAGGGCTTGATTACTGTCGTAATCAACCTTGATGATGCTGACCCCTTTAGGTATGGAATTTTTATTTTCTAAAATAGTTCTCTCGATCGATCGGCATTGCGGACACCAGGGAGCATGAAAGAAGAGGACTTTTTGTCCGGGCGCATTAGCTAATACTTCTTCGGAATATACCAAATACTGACCACCACCGGTTATTCTGTCGTCGGATCGAGCGGAGTCCGATCCGGACGATGAAGTCGAGCTTGCACTATCGGGAGCGGTCGATTCCTTGGTGAATAATACGAATACCAGAGCAATTATTATAAAAAGGGCTAGAACAATAGAAATAATCGTGGATTTTTTCATAGCCGGGTAAGTTTATTGTAACAGATTAAACTCGGCTGGTCATATGGTCGGATTCATCGATTATCTCATGGCCGATTATCTCTTCGATCAGATCCTCTATGGTGATGATTCCGACTATTTTATCGTTTTTCTCGACCGGCATCAGGTGCGTACGCGCTCCGATGAATTTGCGGAACATCGTATCAAGCGCCGTGCGGCTGCCGACGGTCTTTGTCTTATGAATTTTCAGCTCTGAGACTTTGTAGCTTCTTTCGTCGAAATCAATATCCACCAGGTCCTTCATCCTAAGAATGCCATAACATTCGGCGAGCCTTTTACTGAATACCGGTATGCGGCTCCAGTTTTCAGCTTTGATCTCCTCGATCTTGTCGGCATCGATGATCGTATCGAGGGCCAGCCAGTATACGTGTCGGATATCGGTCATTATTTCGCTGACTT
>DASUOG010000036.1:0-33900 GCA_036276755.1 Saccharimonadales bacterium (SeqCode)
AAGAGTGGAAACGTGAAGCTTGAGCAACTGCAGCTGGGCAAACAGCAACTGTCAGTTAAAAAACCGGCTTTTGCCGAGACTTACCGACAGGTAACGGTCGGTTGGGGCAGCAACCCGATAGGCGACATCGGACTTATTCCGGTCGGTAGCCGGTATAAGTTCATAGTCAAGGATTTCGTTTCCGGCAAACCTATCGTCAGCGCCGAAGCGATCAGCGGTGATGCCAGCGCCACCGCCAACAAGAAAGGCGAGATCGTCCTGGTAGTCGCCGACCAAAACGAATCGGAAGTTAACATCAAGATCAACGCTGCCGGTTACCGTTCGGAAAAGATTAAACTGGAGGTCGGTAGCAAAGGTCTGCATAGAATAAACCTGGCACCGGCAAAGAAGCATGCTTTTGTTTCCAAGCGCAGCGGTAAATACGACCTATATAAGATAGACATAGACGGTAAGAATGAAGAAATGATACTTGCCGGTACCGGATCCGAAAGCGAGAGCACTACCGTGATTTTGCCGAATAAGGACAATAATCTGATAGCGTTCGTTTCGACCCGCGGCGACCAGCGGGATCAGGACGGCTACGCGCTGAGCAACCTGATGATAATCGACCTGACGACCGGCAGTGTGGAAACGATAGATCATTCGCAGAGGTTGCAACTTCTGAGCTTCGCGGCCAATGAGCTGGTATACGTTCGAATTGCCGAAGGCGAAGAAGATGACAGCCCGAAACGGCACCAGCTGATTTCTTATGATACTGACACGAAACAGCAGAATACACTTGCTCAAGCCAATTACTTCAACGATGCTTTGGTGGCGGACGGAGCAATATATTATGCTCCCGCCAAGTTTGGTAAGAACACCAAGGCAGGCTTGTTTAAGGTCAATCCGGACGGCAGTAATAAAACTACGGTTTACGACAAAGAAACCTGGAGCCTGTTCCGGGTAGCGTATGACAAACTGAATACGGCAGTGGGCCAGGACTGGTTCGAATATAACCTGTTCAGCGGCACGTTCAATCCGCTTAGCGGCGCTCCGCCGGACCAGCAATCGAGGATTTATGTAGCCGACCCGCTGGGTGATAAAAGCGCCTGGGTTGACAGCCGGGATGGCAAGGGGGTACTGATTGTTTATGATACCGCTTCCGGCCAGGACACGGTTATCCAGACCCAGGGCGGATTGTCCAATCCGATAAGCTGGCTAGACAACGACCACCTGGTTTATAGGGTCACTAACAGTTCCGAAACGGCAGATTATGTGATAAGCCTTAGCGGCGGTGATCCCAAGAAAATCAGGGATGTTACCAATACCGCCGGTTTGGACCGCTGGTATTATTACTAAAGCCAACGCTCACCCTTATTGGAATAAAGAAATATGAAATGAATCCGAATTTCTTTATGGTTTGATGTCTGGATTACCCCTTCCAGTCCCTGAAAATCTCGAATATCAGTGTGGTACAATTAGCTTAAGTTTGAGGCTAAACAGATGCAGGATGATATAAAACCGCCATCGAATCCGGAGCAACCGTCCGGGGATACGATGCCAGCCGAACCCGACAAGCAGCCGGCAACTGTTTCGGAAGTAAAGAATAGTCCGCCCCAAGCCATCGTTGAAGCACCGACTGAACAAGCTTCGAGCCCCAGCCCCCAACCTATCCCAGAAATAAAATCTGCCAAGGAATCCCATAAGAACAACGACCGCGACAGCCATATCGTGCCTATAATCCTGGCACTCATAATCCTGGCACTACTAGCTGCCATAGCGATTATGGCCAATGCCGGCCTATGATGAAATCTGCGGTGGATCAACAAAGTATTGATAAATGTATAGCGATCATCAAGGACGGCGGCTTGGCAGTTATCCCGACCGACACGGTGTACGGGGTGGTCTGCCGTGCCGCCGATAAGCGTGCCGTAACTAGGCTCTATGCGTTGAAATCACGCCAGAAGAAACCGGGGACCATAACATCGGCCTCGATCGAGCAGTTAGTGGGTTTGGGTATAAAACGCCGTTATCTTACGGCAGTCAGCCAATTCTGGCCGGGCGCTATCAGCGTGGAGATTCCGCATGATTTAGACTATCTGAACCAGGGGACGGGCCGTCAGGCATTCAGAGTGGTAAAAGATGCTAAGCTGGCGGAAATCCTGCAAAAGACCGGACCGCTTCTGACCTCCAGTGCCAATCTCCCCGGCCGACCGACCGCGACCGATATCACCGAGGCCAAGAAATACTTTGCAGGCAAGGTGGATTGTTATTTCGACGCCGGCAAGCTTTCAGGCACACCGTCGACTTTGGTCCGCGTCGTCGATGACGCCGTCGAGGTATTGCGCGAGGGAACTGTTAAGATAAATGAGAAAGGAGAGGTGGAAGAATAATGCTAGACTTTGACGAATACCAAAAACGCGCATTGACGACGGCCAGTACTACGAATGACGAGTTCAAGGATATTATGCACTGGATTTTAGGCGTGACCGGCGAGGCGGGCGAGATTGCCGAAAAAACCAAGAAGATCATCCGGGATAAAAAGGGCGTTATTTCCGACGCCGATAAAGCCGAACTCAGCAAAGAAATCGGTGACGTGTTGTGGTATTTGGCAGTTTTAGCCCATCATTTGGATTTGTCGTTTGAAGATATTGCCAAAGACAATTTAGAAAAACTGCAAAGCCGCAAGCACCGCGGTATGATTGGCGGCAGCGGCGACAACCGATAGGTTAGTCCTTTTGTAAGCTTTTAAAATTAAAGCGGAGCCACTCATCCAGACTACCGCCTCCACCGCCTGAAAGACAAACTACCGTTTCGCCTGAATCAAGATGTCCTTGGATTGCCTGCTTTAAATTTTTGTCCAGCCCCATGGCTTCTTTATCCGCTGGCTCTTCAACCGAAGCAATAAACTCTTGCGGTGTTATAACCTTTTGTTTTGGATCTTCTCGGGCTAGATAACTGGGAACCCAATATAACTTACTGATACCTTTAAACAGGTTTTTGTACTCATCCTTTATGTAATGCTGGCGCCTATCAGTCAACGGCTCATAAACTATCACGATGTCACTAGAAACTTCATGGGCGAGTTCCAGGCAGCCTTTTATCTTCGGGACGGTATGCGCATAGTCCGAATATAAATTTTTTGCGATCCTTTCAAACCGCCGGGAAACGCCGCCGAATTCGTTCATGATTACAGCCAGTTTTTGCGGCGGTTCACCGGTGAGCTTGTTGACTGCGGCGATGGCCAGGAGCGCATCCCGCCTGTTCGCCGGACCGGGCAAGGTTAACCGGCTAAGTATGGCTTGGGAAAATTCAAGATTATCCGCTACTAGGTAATTTTCATCCGTCTCTAGACGGTTGGTAGAGATGTCTTCTTCCCAGACGATTTTAAACTTGCTTTGGCCTAAGAACTGACGGAACGCCTTGCGGTAATCCTCGGGGGTGGGATAGTGCTCATGATGGTCATGGTCAATACCGGTTATCAGGCTGAGGAACGGCTTAAAGGCCAGAAAGTTTCTGTCAAACTCGTCGCATTCATATATGAAATACTCGCCTTTTTTGTCGAAGTGCCCCATCTCGCCGAACGGTATCTTAGCCCCGACCGAATAACCGGCCGGGATATCAAGTTCCTTAAAGAGCCAGACCAGCATGGCCGTGGTAGTGGTTTTGCCGTGAGTGCCGGCGACGGCGATCAGCTTCAAATCATTCTCTTTGATTATTTTATTCAGGAGGACGTCGCGTTTGGCAGTTTTAACCCTGTGCGACCGGGCGTACCTTACCTGGGCATGATCGGGGTTTTCGATTGAGACTGCCGAAGAATAGACGACCAGATCGACTGGCCGGCGCTCATGCAGCTGTTGGATATGTCTTTCGTCCGAGCCGATGTATATATCTCCTATACCTTTGGTCTTTAGGTAATCTATGTAAGCGGAACCTTGTTTGTCCGATCCGGAGACACGGTATCCGGCCTGGTGGGCGATTAAAGCCAGCGGGCCGATCGCCGTCCCACCGATACCGATGAAATATACATGCATCACCATAAATAATATCAGTAATCCGCAAATTGCTTGCTCTTCAGCAATGCGTGTATATTAAACGTAAGCATGGTAAACAAACGTAAACTACGTTATGAATACAAGAAACTGAAGCACATCAAGTCCCGGTATCTGTTAATCGCAGCCTTTTTCTTTCTGATACTGGGTATTTACGGACTGAGGCAGAACTACGCGGAGATGGTGCGGTTGCGGACAGCGGTGAGCGTTGCCGATGAGCAGAACGGCAATGTGGAAAAGGCTTTGAGGGAGCTAAGGGAGTTCGTTTATAACCATATGAACACCGATCTTTCCAGCGGGGACGTTTCGATCAAACCGCCCATACAGTTAAAGTACCGCTACGAACGGCTGGTAAGAGCGGAGGAAGCCAGGACCAAGGCGGTTAATGAAGGGGTTAAACAAACAGGCGAAGAAATATGTGCCCGCAAGTACCCGGCAAGCGGCTATAACAGCCCTAGGGTTTCCTGCGTGGCGGAATATGTGCGTAAGCACTCGGCCGATAGCAGCCCCATACCGGACGAACTCTACAAGTTCGATTTCATCAGTCCGACGTGGTCGCCTGATCTGGCCGGAATATCTTTGCTTTTGTTCCTGATTTTTTTATCAGCGGCTGTCGTAAGAACAGCCTTGGGCTACTGGTATAGATCCCAGCTTGACTAGACGTTAGTTGCCGGAGTTGCTATTTTCAGTGGCGGCAGAATCGTCCGCGGCAGCCGCGCCTGAGTCACCGGCGGGCTCTTCACTTGCAGGATTATTATTGTTTTGGGAGTTCGACTGACCCTGTTGGTTACAATCCTGAGGCTGTTCAGCCAGTTTCTTAATCGCTCCGGGAACCGTGTTCTGGCTGTCATCGTCTTTAAGATTCTCCCAGAAGATGATCTGATCGTTGTTGATAAGCATGACGTCTTGTGGGCGGTGAAGTTCACAACCTAGTTTTCTTATAGTGAAATTGTTTGACGAACCGCTGCTGCCATCCGACTGAACGGCTTGGTTCGGCGTCAGATAATAGATGTCCGAGAGAGCCATGTATTCGCTGTTTAACTTGCCGATCTTGCCGAAGTATACCTGTCCGCCGTTTAAGAAGACGGCCTGGTATTTGCCGGTATCTACAAACTGTTCCTGTTTGTTGCGATTACCGTCGAATAAGAAGAGCAGAAGCACAACACCGACGATCAAAATCGTAATGGAGAACAGCAGGGTAACGTAGGTGATATTGAGCAGTTTGTGGTTTTTAATCTTGTGAAACCGACCGGGCTTCTTGCCAGGTCCTGCCGGCGCTGGGCCGCCGCTATTTGTTTGCTGTGGTTGCCGCATAGTGCGATCTGTGAAATCCATCTGTTTTTTGCCTCTGTTGTTAATTATTTTTTTAGACTATCTATTAGTTTAATGCATAAGCGTCTTTATTTGCAAGGAGATGTTTGTCCTCTGCCGGCAAGCCGCTTTAGCAGGGGTAGACAGCTTCCGGAAGCGAGCTTTATGAACAGAGGTGAGTCTTCGGCAAATTTAACAACGGGGTTGACAAGGGAAAACAGCTCGGAGTATGGTAAGGGTACCATTAAATCTAACAGAGGGAGATGTTAAAAGATGGCATACAAGCACACTAACAGTAAGGGTGTAACATACTATCTAAACTCAAAGGACGTTACTTTGCGTGGCGGTAAGAAACAAACAATCTACTATTTCTCAAAGGATGAACGTTCGGAAACTGGCGCAGATTTGCCAAGCGGTTTCAGCGTGAATGAGAATCCGCGAAACGGCTTCTTGACCGTAAAGCGCAGCTAATAACTTTAGCTGGTAATAAGGCGCCTTTGGTTTTTTAAACCGGGCGCTTTTTCATTTTGCCAAGTTAGCTTCGAAACTGATATATTGATTGGATGTCTAAGCCGATAGTAAAGGTTAGGAACCTTACCAAGAAATATGGGAGCAAGACCGTAGTAAAAAACGTCGACTTCGAAGTAATGAAGGGCGAGATATTCGGTATTTTAGGCCCGAACGGCGCCGGCAAGACCACGACTCTTGAAATGCTTGAAACTCTGAGGACGATTGACAGCGGCTCAGCGACCATCGACGGCATCAACGTAGCGGAAAAGCCCGAGGACATAAGAGCTATCATAGGGGTCCAGCCGCAGACTTCCTCGTTTGAGGAGAAGACGAAACTTACCGAGCTTTTGGAATCCTTCGCCGCCATGTACGGTGAAAAGATCGACCCGCAAAAATTATTAAAGGACGTGCAATTACTCGAAAAAGCGGACAGTTATGCAGAAAACCTCTCTGGCGGGCAGAGACAGCGGTTCAGTATAGCCGCCGCCTTGGTGCACGATCCGGACGTGTTTTTTTTGGATGAACCTACGACCGGGCTGGATCCGCAGGCCAGACGCAACCTGTGGAAGCTTGTCAAGGAAATCCAGGCCCGCGGGGTCACGGTCATAATGACCACCCATTATATGGAAGAGGCAGAATTGCTTTGCGACCGGGTAGCGATAATGGACAATGGCAGGATTATCATTCTTGACAGTCCCAAGAAGCTTATAAAAGATTTGCTGAGGAAAGGCTTTAAGAAAAAACAGCACGTACAGCAGGCCAATCTGGAGGATGTTTTCATCGATCTGACCGGAAAGGATCTCAGAGAGTAATGCAGAAGAAGCTTTTGCCCATACTGACGTTGGCGCGCATAGACGTAAAGAGGCTGTTCAGGGACAAGGTGGCGATATTCTTCACTTTTGTATTCCCGCTTATTTTTCTTATCGTCTTCGGGGGTATATTCGGACGCAACGACGATGTCTCGTTCAAAGTAGGGCTACTTAATAATTCCAATTCCAAGTTCGCCGCCGATTTCGCAGAAAAAATAAATGAGAGCGAAATCCTTGACGTGGATAAAGATGTAACAAGTCTGGATAAGGCTGAGCAAAAGATGAACCGCGGCGAGATTAACGCGACGATTATTTTGCCGGAGGGTTTCGGCGAGGTTAAGAACGGTAAGTATCCAAGCGGCGAAGCTCAAATTCTGTATGATCAGAATGACAGTCAGGCCGGTGAAACCCTGAGCTCCGTATTTGAAGGAATGTTCAAAGACATCAATAGCCGGTTCATCGACACGCCCACGCCGTTTTCCGTTAAAGCAGTATCGACGGCCACCAAAGGTCTCACGCAGTTTGACTACATCTTTTCCGGTTTGTTGGGGTTTGTCATCCTGACATTGGGGATTTTCGGCCCCACAGCTGTTTTCCCGAGGCTCAAACAACGCGGTGTACTGCGCCGTTACCATACGACGACCATGAAGGTCTGGCAATACTTTACGGCCAACGTCATATCCAACGCTATTGTCGGCCTGATGTCTATAACGGTCATGTTTATGGTGGGTCTGGTGATTTTTGATCTGAATATGCGCGGTGATTACCTGAACCTTATAATTATGAGCATAATAGGCCTGGTACTTTTATTCGGCATAGGCCTGGCAGTCGGCGGCTGGGCGAAGAATGAGAACCAGGCGGCACCGCTGGCCAACCTGATAACTTTTCCGATGATGTTCCTCTCGGGCGTATTCTTCCCGACATTCTTAATGCCTGAGTGGTTACAGGCTATCACGCGGTTCATTCCGCTGACACCGGTGGTAGACGGACTTCGACTGGTAATAACCGAAGGCCAAACGATTCTGGCCCTCGGTTCGCAGCTCGCGATTATCGGCGGGTGGATGCTGATAATCTACGCTGTTGCATTCAGAGTTTTCAGGTGGGAATGACGCCGGCTTAAGCTGAGGGTGCTCACCCCTTTAGACCAATGATATAATTTTAAATATGAATGAGCCGGAGGAGTCGGTTTTTACCAAGATCGTCAAAGGAGAGATTCCCTGCGATAAAGTTTATGAGGACGAACTTACGCTGGCTTTCATGGATATACACCCGGTAACTCCCGGACATGTGCTGGTCATTTCAAAAAAGCAAATTGACAAGCTCTGGGAGCTACCGGACGAAGATTACCAAGCAGTGCAAAATACCGTTAAAAAAGTCTGTAAGCGCATAGAAGAAGTATTAAAGCCGGACAGAGTCGGTATAAAAGTCATCGGCATAGACGTGCCGCATGCGCACATCCACGTATTTCCGTTCGATGGTATGGACGAGTACAACAGGGTTCCGGATATGAGTAAGGAGCCGGACCATGAAGCGCTGGCGGAGATGGCGGAGAAATTGGCGTTTAGCTAGAGCCTCGTCTTTCAGGGCTTCCCTTAAGTTTCCCCGATACTCACTTAAGGGAGCCCTCCCTGAAAGACACTCTAGCTTGCCGAATTTTGTATGAAAATCATTGATAAACTGCCGAAACCTTTTTTTGCGCTGGCGCCGCTGGATGATGTATCCGACACCGTCTTCAGGCGGATAATCGCCGGCTGTGCCAAGCCCGATCTGCTGTTCACGGAATTCACCAATGTCGATGCACTCCAATCTGCCGGCCGGGAAGCTACGCTCAGGCGGCTTGATTTTGATAAGTCGGAAGAGCCGATAATTGCTCAAATATGGGGTAAAAATCCTGAAAACTTTAAAAAAACGACCGAAGAATGCGCTGCACGAGATTTTGCCGGCGTGGATTTGAACATGGGCTGCCCGATCAAACATGTGGTAAAAAACGGTTGCTGTTCGGCATTGATTAACGACCGCGATAAGGCCAAGATAATCATAGATTCGACAAAGGCGGGTTTGGGTAAGGATATGGCTTTCAGCGTAAAGACCCGGCTCGGGTTTAGCGGAGTAGATTTAAGCTGGATAGAATTTCTGTTAAAGCAAAACCCGGATATGTTGATAATCCACTTGCGGACCGTCAAAGAAATGTCTAAGGTACCCGCTCATTGGGACCTTATGCCTAAGATTAAACGGCTGAGGGATGAGATCGCACCGGATACCTTGCTAGTCGGCAACGGTGATGTTGCCGACCGCAACCATGGCGAAGTGCTAGCGGAAAAATACGGCATAGACGGGATCATGATAGGCAGAGGCATATTCCATGATCCCTTCGCATTCTCAAAAGAAACACAGTGGGCGGCGTATGAACCGTTAAAAAGGCTAAAATTATATGAAAAACAGGTCCGATTATTCAAAACCGTATGGAAAAATAACGAACGGCCTATTGTTACACTCAATAAATTCTGTAAAATTTATGTTAACGGCTTTAGTGGAGCAAAGGAAATGCGCGAGGATTTGATGCATGCTGTAAACTCGGATGATCTGTTGGAAAAGATAAGAGCGATAAAAGACAGGCTAGTGACCGATGGCTGAAGTAGAAGAATTCAAACAAAAGATTTTAAGTAGCGGGATTTTGGACAAGGAAGGGGTGCATCATGTGTTCAGCCAAGGCCTGCACGGCCGTAAGATAGATTTCGACCTGATTCCGGACGGTAGCGAGCTTTTTCAAAAATGGGTGGATATCACCGCCGGTTTTATCCAAACGAACTATCCCCGTTTGCCGGAAACGGTAATCGGCGTAGCCAACGGTACGAACCGGCTGGCCATGGCCGTTGCGGCAAAGCTGGGCGTCAAAGGTCTGGATACCGTCAAGCCCGAAGGTTCCCGTAACCAACCTATCCTGACCGAAGAATCGGCGCGGCAGTTAAAAAAGTTGAATCCGAAACTTATAGTTATTTTAGAAGACGTCGGTACGCGGGGGACTAACTCCTCATCCGTAGCCCGGTCCGTACACAAACTCGGTTTTGATAATTTGGAAGTTATCAATACGTGGCAGAGAAGCGAGACGCTTCTGCTTTTGGATGAGATGAATGTGCCGTATAAAGCGCTGATAAAAGAAGTTTTACCCAGTTATCATCTCGAGAACTGTGAATATTGCAAAAAAGGCTGGCAACTCCTCGGCCACGGCCAAACTAAATAAATATGCTAATAATCCTGATAGAGCGGCAGGATAACGCTCCGGCTCTTACGGGGTTAATCTGCGGCCGATTTTGAGTGGCTTTTTGGTGGGGGTGGTTGGAATCGAACCAACTACCAATCGGTTATGAGCCGACTGCTCTAACCGGTGAGCTACACCCCCTTCAAAAAGCCACTACATCTAAATGTGTGCGTTTTAGATGAAACTAGGCACGTAACAGATTGAGTATAGCAGATTAAGGTATACTATCGATAGGTTATGCTACCAAAAATAAACACCGCCGATATGCACAAAAAAATTCAAAGGTTCTCCGACATTCGGGTAATCGGGCTTATTGCCTTTGGCATAGTGGTGTTGCTGGTTGCCTGGAGCAGCCTGAAGGCACTGCAGGCCAACTACGAGCTGGAAAAACAAAAGGTTGCACTGGAACAACAAACTAGATTACAAAGGCTTGAAAATGAAAACTTGCAGCTCAGGAACGTTTACTTCGAATCCGATGAATATTTGGAACTTAGCGCCCGGCGACAGCTGAACAAGGGGGCTCCGGGCGAAAAACTTTACCAAATACCCCGCAGCGTGGCTTTATCGCATACCGTGGATTTACCGAAGACAAAGCAGCAGATCGCAACCGAAAAAGAACAGGATAAGCCGACATACCGCAAGAACCTTGAAGCCTGGCGGGATTTCTTTTTCCATATCGGCAAAGATTGAGGCTGTATAATAATAAATTATGAACAGGGGTAAGGGCAGAGGGTTGCCGTTTTATTGCTTCGCGCCGCCGGTTATGCTGGCGACCTTCCTCATAGAGCTGGGGTTACTCGCGTATGTAATTATAAGATACAAATTCAATGCCTTGACCAGGCTGGTAGCCGCGTTGCTTTTTCTCTTGGCCTTGTTCCAGCTGGCCGAATATAATGTCTGCGGCGGTTTAGGTGCGGATGCCGCGACATGGTCGCGCATCGGTTTTGTCGCGATAACTCTGTTACCGGCTATCGGGATACACCTGTTGTTTACCATAGCCAAAAGACCCTGGAACAATATCACCGGCGCGGCTTACGGGATGGCCGCCGCCTGGGTATTGATCTTCGCCTTCAGCGAAAGAGCGTTTACCGGACATGCCTGTGCGGGTAACTACGCGATTTTCCAGCTGAGACCGGGCTTAGGCGGCCTTTATTTCACCTATTATTACCTATGGCTGTTTATCGGGGGCTACTTATGTTTCAAGCTGTCGGCCTTGCTCAAACACAAAGGCAGGGAGTCATTACTGCTATTAGCACTCGGCTATGTGACGCTGCTGGTACCGACCACCACGGCCAATATCCTTAGGCCGGAAACCTTAGAGGGTATCCCCAGTATAATGTGCGGTTTTGCCGTTATACTGGCCGCTATAGTGGCATTCGGCATAATGCCCAGAGCGGGTACCGTACGCAAATAAACTGTGATTTGCAGTTTACAACGCTAAAGCTTATTATGGCTATATGCCAGAGGGGAGTACTGCCCAGTTAATGGAAATTGATTCGGCCTATGCTGATGTTATGGTTGCTTGTCCCATGCCGGGCCGTGAAGATGAAGCCGCCCAGCCTTTAGGCAAATTCATTCAAACTGAAATAGGCCAAAGGGTCCTTGGCGATTCTATAGAAAACGTTGAAAGACTTCGGGCTACTGGGATGGATACCGAACAAGCTGTTTCTATAGCTCTCGGTGCTGCCGTAGTAAAAGATGATGCCGGCGAAATAGTTCGGGCTGAAGCCGTAGAACAACCTAGGGTCGAAGAAGAAGCTAAAAAAAAATAAACCCCTTGAGCTTTTTTCTCAGGCTAAAAACGAAAATAGAAGAACGGAGCCACAAGAATCACAGGAGCGGGATTCACAGATACCATCGGCTGTCCTTGTAGAGTCTAAACTTGCATCTGAGACCAGCGTGTCTCCAGACGAGAGGGCTGTCCCTGTAATTGATGAGCATGCGGCTTATGTTCAAAAGAAGCTAAGCGAAGATTTATTTGTTCGGCCGAGGATTGACGAAGAAGAGTCAATAGTTGTGCAAACCCCTCCCGAAGAGAAACCGGTCGCTGTTGAATTTGCCCCGCCGACCCAGCAAGTTTTTGAGCAGACTGATGAAGGATCGGAGGCAGAAGGAAAGGAACCATCACCTGACGTAATCCCTGCCGAACAACCTATCGAACCCCCCGAGCCAATCGATATTGAGGTACCACCTGTAACTATGGCCGTAGAACTTGCAGAAGAATCTCAAACTCAACAGATAGTTAACCAGCCGCCGGAAGATGTTCCAGATGAGCACACTCCATTGTTGGACGAAGGCACGGCGGATTTCATTGCAGAAGATGAACCTGCCCATACTTACCCGGACGACGATTTACCAGAAAAGGCCTTACCCGCGGTAGAGCCTGCTATTATCACACCGATTGAGGGCGCGGAAGCAGCAACGCAGCCAGAATTTCCCGTGACAGATGAAACGATAATGGCAGAAGCGGTAGTGGAAACGGATGATGAACCCATGGATCAGGAAGCTATGATTGGGGAGGAGCCCCTAATGACCATATCCGAGGATATAGATGCTGTTAGTTCTGATGATTCGACAATTACCGAACCGGGAGTCTTGCCCACAGGGGAGCCTGCTATAGAGATTGATTTATTCGAGGAGTTAATCGGACCGGAAGTATCCGAAGAAGCAAATCTCATATTGGAAGAAATCGAAGATATTCTCTTGGCCGAACCGGACGAAAGTGAAGCGGATACCGAGTTGTTAGAAGAAGACGAGCTGCAGCAGGAATTGAAAAGACTTGTCGTGAGATTGTTTGAAACGGTGGACATAGAACATGACGAACAGTTTGTAGAACTTGTGGCCCAAGAGATGATTGACGAACAAGAAGAGCTAGCGGTAGGAAGCGCATCCTACAATCAGGATGTTCAAGAACGTGGTACCAGAGAAAGCAAACCAAAACCATACATTAATATGATTGTTCAAAAACTAAAACAGAAATTCAAGCTGCATATCTCGTTAGGACGTTTCGTAATAAGAAAATCTATTTACGAAACAGCTTATAACTAGATGTTTGATTGTACGGCTTATTCTTCGGCGTCGCTCTCAACCGGTTCGACTTCCACGGTATTCTCAACTACGTATCTGCCCTTGAACCAGTCCTTTATACCACCCGTATCATATTCTCTGGGAGGTTTAACTAGCCACCCGAATTCTACCCAGTTTTCCATCGCTACCGTTGATTAAACTATCAGTACCCGTATGGCTTGCCCGGATGCGGATTCCGAACCGGTGTTGTCTGATGTTTTTTCCATGTTGTTCCTTTGTTTTTGCCTTGAATAAAATTTAATCATACGAATACCTTACCAATGCTTATGCCAAACAGTCTAAATAATCGGTATTTTTCTCAAAAGCTTCTCCCTAGAAGCTACTACTTAAACCATCTATGATATAAATTTTTGAAATCAAAGGTACAATACACCCATGGATTTGAAATTACCCAAGCGTCCCGAGTCCGGACATAAAGGGACTTTCGGTACGATCGTTATCTACGGAGGCATGATATCGGATCAGGCGGTTATGCTGGGCGGTCCGGCCTTATCTGCCCGGGCGGCACTTAGGAGCGGAGTAGGTTTGGCCGTATTCCTAGGCGATAAAGATGTTGTCGTGCGCCTGATTGAAATGGTTCCCCAGGCAATCGGTATCGGATCGGATGCGGATATTTCAAAAAAGGCAAAAAAATGGAATTCTATTGTACTCGGTCCGGGATTAGGCATTAATAAATCAAACATTAATCTTATAGATAGTCTGTTAAAGCTAAATATTCCTACGATAATCGATGCCGATGGGCTTAATACCATGGCCGAATACCCGGAGCTGTTCGGATCGATTCATCCGCAATGTATCCTGACGCCCCACGTCAAGGAGTTTAAGCGGCTTGCCAAAGCTATTGCAGTCAAGGACGCCGATAAGCTGGCGAATAAACTCGGCAGCGTCGTCGTATTAAAAAGTAGTAACACCCTTGTTACCGACGGTACACGGAGCTGGCATAGCAATTCGCCCAATCCGGCTTTAGCCACCGGCGGCACAGGTGATGTATTAGCTGGATTGATTGGCGGATTGCTGGCTCAATATTCCCCCGGAAACTTATCGGTTTTTGAGTGTGCCCGGCTGGGGGTTGAAATACATTCCGCCACGGCGATCCGGTGGCGTAGGGAGCATGGCTCCGGCGGTTTGCTTATTGAAGAAATTTTGAAATTGATACCGAATGTCATGGAAAAAATGAGGACTTAAGAATCACGCCGGTTTCTCAAAATGCATATAATCCGGGTATTCTTTCTGCCGGCCCAACCACTCCCAGCCACGTGCCTCAAATAGCTGCACGATCTTACTGTCAGCTGTTAAAGTACCCGGCTTGGTTCTGTCATAGCTAGCTCCCTTAGGACTGACACCTTTTCTACCGTAATAAGGGTTTAATAAGGGGTTTATATCTATAGCTCTTCCGTAGCTATGTTCAGACATTTTTTCAGTTCCACTTATCGGGCGATAGTTAAAAGAAGAAGTATTGTTGGTAGTAGTAGCCCTATCCTTATCGCCGAACGGGTTCATTTTCTCTATGGGGAAGTCTAAGGATTTTGCTTGCCTGAAAATTTCTTTAATTTCTCCTGCCAAGTCCTTGTTTACTACTAATTTCCCGGTTTTTGATTTACCTTCAAAATTGATAAATGGAACCTCAATTAGTATGAGTTGATCGGCTATTTCTTTAGGGGCGTTTTGGCCCTTAGCTTTTATTACTTCTTCGAGCATTATTTATCATTCTACAAATAACACTATAGAATTAGGTATAAAATTTTCATCGTTTACAGAGATTAAATTAAGTCGCGACGGCGAAAGCTTAACCAAGCAATTAAGGCGCAGCCTAATATGACAGCCACGAAAAATAGCAGGTTCAACGAGTCGTAATTTTCTCGAAGGATAGCTTCCGACTTATAATAATCAAACGGAAATATTTTACTTGGAACCCTAAGCCAATCGACTGTTCCAGCCAACGAGCTGATGATATATCCGCCGAAGGCGATGAAGGTGGTGATTCCGATGCTTGCGGCTCTGGCCCTACCGAGCGAACTTAGTAGGAAGGCTATGGCGCCGAAACTCAGGACAAGCAGGAAACATACCCCATACGCCGCTGCCGTCAACCTGGCCGGTACAGCTAATTCAACCAACCAGCCGACCATGATAGTCGTAGCAAGGCCTATCAGCGAAACACCCGTCAGGATAATGATTCCCGCAACTGCCTTGGCTATGAGCAGCCGGGTGCGGGAGATCGGTCTGGATAACAATGATTCGATGGTAAGGTCCTGTTCTTCTTTACCGATCAAGTTACTGCCCATGCCGATAGCCAGTATTCCTAAGACCAGCGGCAGGACGAAGAAAAATAATTGACTGTTTAGATAACCGATGGGCGAGAAGAAATCCGAACTGCCGCCGAACAGTTGTACTGCTGCGTCAGGCAAATCAGCGAAAGTTTTTTGAAGTTGTTCGGCTTCGTCCTTGAAGGAAGGATAAAATATCAGGGTAAAGAAAATCAGCGCGAAGAGAGTTATTGCCCACCACAACGTACTCCAGCGCCTTTGCCACAAAGTCCATTTGATCACCGGTATCATGTGGCCTCCTTGTCTTCGTAAAACCGGAGAAATATCTCCTCAAGGTCCAGATTGCGGGTATCTATGCTGGTAACGTCATATTCGCTTAGTAAGGTGAAGAGAGGTGCCAGTTTGCCATGGATATGGATTGCCACCTGGTTTTTATGGTGGCTGACAACCTTAAGTCCCTTGATTCGCTTCAACTCGGACAAAGGCGTCTTACTAGCGAAGGTAATGTCGAAGGTCTGGGCCGCTTCAGAGGCCATCTCGGCGATACTGCGTTCTGTGACCAGTTTTCCTTCCTTGATTATGCCTACGCGATCGCATATCTTCTGGACTTCGCTGAGTATGTGACTACTTGTGAACACCACCGCGCCGCGCTGCTTGGCTTCTTTTATCAATTTGTAAAACTCTTCTTGGATCAACGGATCGAATCCGCTGGACGGTTCATCCAATATCAATACTTCCGGTTCGTGCATCAAAGCTTGGATAAGCCCTATTTTCTGCTTATTTCCTCGCGAGAGTTCTCCCAGGCGTTTGTCAAGCTGGGCCTGCAGGCGTTTGGCCAATTTTTTATCGTAACCTTTGGTTTTGAGCGGTTGCAATTCGCTTAAATAACGCAGATATTGCTTACCGGTCATTTTTTTATATACCGCAAGATCACCGGACAGGTAACCGATATGTTTTTTTATCTCGGTACTTTCCTTGACTATGTCATAACCCAGGATAGTCGCTTCTCCACTAGTCGGCTGGATGAAATTTAGCAGCGTTCTTATCGTGGTTGATTTGCCGGCCCCGTTCGGCCCTAAAAAACCGTATACTTCGCCCGGTTTTACGCTCAAGGATAGGTCCTTCAAAGCATAGATTTCCGAACCCGGGTATTTTTTACTCAGACCCTTGATTACTAGCCCGCTGTCTTTCTGTGTTTGCGGCATCCTTAATATCTTAGCAAATTCTATTTGTGCCCGTCGTGATAACTATGGGCTATCGCATGGCCCTTGCCTCTGGCAATCATGTACCTATTAACCGGAAAAGCAGCAAAAAACGCTACTATCAGTGACAATGAGAGGCTGCCCCAGAACAAGAAGGTATCCAAGCCGGCATGAATTGCGCCGGGAACGAGCAGGATAAAACCGTTGTCGGTTATTTCCATGATAAGAATCGAAATTGTGTCTGCCGCCAGAGCAATTTTTAAGGCTTTTTTAAGACCGAGCCGGTGGCGGAGCAGCGGCACCATGCTTAGTAAGTAACCGAAGAAGAAGGCTAAAGCTACAGCCAGAGCTATGCTGGATGCAGTGCCCCAGCCCCAAATAGTGGATAGAACCATGCCCAGAGTCTCACCGATTGCGCAACCACTCAGGCAGTGTATGGTGGCGCTGGCGGCGATTTTGTTAAGCTCTGACATAATATTATTCTACAATGGAGGTCTGCGTGCCGCCACTGCGCTGGGCTTTTCTGCGCTGGGTTTGTTTCATCAGTGCGTAATCCGCGACCGTGTCTACGAACATCTCAAAATCACCCAAATCATTGATTACCAATCCTTCACCTTCGACCGACCAGCGATGCCTGCTACCGGTACGATGAAAGATAATCTTCTCCACCGGTGTCCGGAGAACTTCGCCTGAAACTTCATCACGCTCAAACGGACCGGCATTCCTGTTGTGGACTCGTGCCTGTATGCTTTGGCCGTCTTCACGCCGCAGGCATATCCGGCCTTCTTCTACTTCGATCTCAACCCGGCGGACATCGGCTTGTTCTGCTTCGGCCTGCCGCAAATTGACTTGCAGGACTTCGTCGACCGCCGGGGCGCCCAACGATATTCTGCCCGGTTCCAGTTCGCCGAAATGCGGTGTGGTTACATTGGCTTGGATCGGCATAATAAGCCAGGCTTTTATGAAGGAGAAGTTAGCGCTGCCTGTAAATATTGGCCGGTGGATTTCCAACCCATCGCGGAAGTATTTCCATGGTATGAGAGATCGGCGCTTACTCCTGCCACGGCAGCCAGTTCTTCGACGCCTATATCCTCGGCCGCGCTTTCTACGGCATGCGATCCTATGGTCATCCAGCATGCCATTGTCCAATCTTTGCCCGTTCTGGTCGAATGTATTTCCACGCCTCTGGCTTTGGCGATTGCGCTGAACACGGCATTGCCCGGCGTAATGACGCCCTTGGTCTTTGCGGCCAGCTTTTGCCACCTGTTACGCCTTCCTTCGGGCACTTTTTCCCAATCGGGGACCCGTCCCGCACGGTGTAAATTCATTTTCAAACATTAACATCAACACCTGCTTTTGTCAATTACATTAGAAACGGCTCAACCATAAATTGAGGCGTTTTTATACCGTATTTATAGCTCTGGTTACCGACTTGCCCCGGTTCTTATTGATGTAAACGGCCAGTTCATAAAGGCCGAATAAAAGTCCGGTGTAAAACAGATCGCCAAGCAAGGTGTTACGGAAAAACGGCAGGGCATTGTAATAAGAACTGACTACTCCCGCCAAGTTATGCGGGTACATGGTCGGCGGGTAGAAGTATGCGAAGTTGGTTATGAGATAGAAGATTATGGAACCCGCCAGACTACCGCCGATAATAGTCGCGACATTCTTCCTTTTTCTGATGGCCAGTCCGAGTAGTCCGACCAGCATGAACGAACCGTAGACCGTCAAGCGGCTCTGCAATGAATCAAAGCCGATGAATATGTCGGAAATCAACAGGGCGACGACCGGCAGTATCAGTGCGTAACGCCGCTTCAGATACACCGCGCCGAACAGCGCTATCGCCGCGATGGGAGCAAAGTTGGCAGTATGCGGCAGCAACCGCATAACGACGCCCAATACCACCAGCGCGACAGCCAGCATTTATCTGATTTCCTCTAATTTCCAGGTAATCTTATCGTTGTCCTTGGTCTTATAAGTACTGGCTCCCACTTGTGATTGTTTGCCGTTTACGTAAAAGGCCCAGAAGTGTTTCTTGTCCGGTTTCACGCCTTCGATACTGGTTACCAGTTCGCCCAAGCCCTCGTAGTTTTCGGTCTCAACCTTATATTTTTGTTTCAACAGCTCCAAGGCATTTTTGCCGTCGACGCCCTCGTAGCTGACTTCCTTTGGTGCGGCCTGCTCGGTGGCTGCCGCTGGAACCGCATTGTTTTGGTTGTTATTGCTATCGCTGGCCTTCCAGATGAAAACACCGGATGCTATCACCACGATAATTGCGAAGATTATAGTTTTAGGCTGTTTGCTCCACATAATTCACACCTCGTTTGGTTTTTATTTAAGCTCCGCACCTGCTTGTAGAAAAAGGATAGCATTGATTGCTCATTATTGCATGTAAATTTACGTCCGGGTCGGACCGGCGATAAAAACGACTCGAAGGAGTACGCGCGCTTTTGGTGGCTATGATGGTGCTAACACTTCCTCCCGCCCTGATGTTATTGGCGAGTCGGATAAATCTGGAAGTTAGCGGTTGAAACGGTTCGTAATCCAACCATAGGGTACTGGTTTTACCGACTTCATCGTCGTCGGAGGGTAGTTCATCCACGGCCTGCTTACCGCCGAAATAAGCGGCGGCTACATGTCTGCCCAGCGTGTTGCATAAAGATTCCTGGGTTGCCAAGTCGATGTCATCCCGGGCATCTTCATTAAAGGTCGATACAAAATTTTGGACATCGCGTTGCTCACGCTCTCGATCCGGCAAAACTTTCTGGTCGTAAACGTTAACCAGCGCTTGGCAGATTTCCGTGCCGACTATCCAAGGCTCAAAGGGGTTGCCGACAGGCCCACTATTCCTTACGAAGCTGTCGGTGGTAGGATGCTCGTGTTCGGTCAGAGGATTCCATATGGTCACCCCG
Organism: Saccharimonadales bacterium (SeqCode); assembly: GCA_036276755.1. Classification (GTDB taxonomy): domain Bacteria; phylum Patescibacteriota; class Saccharimonadia; order Saccharimonadales; family 2-12-FULL-41-12; genus JANWLD01. The sequence goes on from DASUOG010000036.1 coordinate 19,386, forward strand.
TCGCTTTTCGGCAGGTCTTCGCGCAAGCCGGGAGGTATCTTGCTGGTCATGACCAGGCGATGCGGCACGGCGCGCGGCTCGACCATCGTTTCGGTATGTTGGCCGATGACTACGCCATCGGCTCGCCTGACTTCGGCATTAAGCCAAGCCTTGGTAGCCCGAACGGCGTAATTTATATACATCAGGTCAACCGGATGCCGGGTGTTGTTAAATACTATAAATGGATAAACGTTCAAGTAATTCTGGTATTCCGGCCGGAATATGTTTTCATCCTGCAAGTACGCGACCTCTCTTAGCCCGGGGATGTTTTTGGAGATTCCTACTTCCGGGTTACTGAAAACATCGCGATAAACTGCGCGGGTGTCTTCATCAGGTGGCAGTAAGCCGGTTTCATGGCCTTCGGCAAAATAATGGTCGACCATGGCTTTTTCGGTAGCGTTTGGCGTAGGAGAGGAATCATCAAATTCTCCGGCGGGGGCGTAAGCCTTGCTGATATCCATAGAGTCATGTTTGGGCTCGTCTGAGAATTCATGAGCGGCCTTAATGCCTGCAATGGCGCAGACCAGTATCGTTGCACCGGTTGCGGCTGCTGCGCCGATCTTGGTTTTTAGAGAGTAAGAAGACTGACCTTGCTCCACTTTTTCGGGGTCCGAAGAGAAGCTAGGTGGCCTTGACCCAGCTGATTCCATATATATAATTTTACAATTTATAATAATTTACGTCAATAATAAAACACCTTGCAGCTCGCTTATTTTGCCAAAAAAGCCGGGCCGAAGGGTGAGTCGATCGGTTCGGTCGGCTGGTCGGCAAGTGCCCGGTTGATGACATCATTCATCACGCTGGCGGTGGTCCTAAGCCCTCGTTCGCCAACCGGACGAATATATGTAAGTCCATCATTGACGCCGCCGACAAAACCGTAACTTATCCCGGCTTCGTTCAAGGTATGGCCTCCGAGTATCCAGGATCTGCCATCTGCCTTTCGGTAGTGGATTTCTTCTACCCCGATGGTTGATATGGGCTTTCCGTCCTCGCTACTACCTTCGGACAAGCGTACCCGGTCGATATCCCGTGGTCGAAGACCCTGATCCTTACCGGGATTTCCGCTGACGCTCAAAGTGTAGTCGCCGCCGGTTTCCGGTATGGTACTCTTACCGCTATAAAAACTTATTGATCGGGTTACGCGGCCGTTTTCTTGGATAGATGAGGCTTGGGTGTCGGACCGGCCTTGTTCGGATAACCACAATATCCGGCCGCCCACATGCTTGACCAGCCGTTCAGTCTGCTTGCCTAATTTTTGTTTTTCGAGACTCGGGCCCGTGCCGGATCGGGTTGAACGTTCTTCTGCCGCCGCCGGCGGACTTCCTGCCAAGGCCGCCCCGCTTAATAGGACAATGGCAGCGGTTTCCATGCTTCTTCTCATAATCAGATCATAAGATTGTCAATAGCTACAGTCTGTGAAATAATTCGCACTCTATTGCCGCTCTCCGCTGAAACGCGCGATGATGTTGTCGTACAGCCAACCGTCCTGACCGAGCGCTCTTACGAATTTCCAGGTATCTAATCTGCGGTGTATGGCGATTTTTGCGGCCAACACACCGGCTTCGAGCTTACTCATGCGCTCCTTGGTATACTCGAAGCGCAATTTATTTTTTTGATCGACGAAATCGGCGGCGGCCCGGACTCCCGGCCCCGGTGGAGTGGCTATCACCATTCTGGCCGTCTGTCTCTTATCTCCCCATATCAAATGTGCCCCGAATACCGGGCCGATGTTATGCATCATTTTATCGACTTTTTCACCGTCCCGTTGTTCACGTACCCCGTGCGAAGCCCTTGATAGGTAACAAAGCACCTGAATCAGCGGGTGGGGCACGGCTACCGTTTCGTCGTTTTTGAGTACCATCTGCCAGGGCTCAAAATAATCTTGGGGGAGCTGTACTTCAACATCGCTGATAGCTACACTGCGCACATCGCTATGGTATTGCAGGCGTTGGCTGACCCAATCTTTCTTGAACAGCTTTATGGCCTTGCCCAGCGGATTTGCTGGCTGGTCATGGTACTCTGAGCCGGGCATAAGACCGGTAACACCGATCTTTAATCTGGCTCCGGGCTTGTCCAGTTCTCTTGCAAGGCCGCGTTCTTCTTCATTACCGTCGTATTTGCCCTTTTCTCTAGGTGTCAGGGCATTTCGCACGGAGTCGACAACCTCTTCGTCGGTAGAGAGAACGAGGATATCTACATCGGCCTTGGTTCCATTATCCTCACGGTACTGGCTTTTGGTGATATCGGAAGGCGGGATAATCCGGTGGTTTTCAACATCGATCTGGGTGTTCGGATCGGTTAATGCCGCCGCCGCGCCGCCGCCCAACATCAGATACTCTACGTCTTCGCCGGCTTCGCGGCGGATACACTCATCTAGATTCGCTATGATATCAAAATAATTTCCGCCACCGTCATGGTTTTTTTCCGGCTGCAAACCCCTGTACAAAAGGCCGATACCGGCCAAACCGGTACCGGCGGCCAAACCGGCAGCCCTGACAGGATGTTCCTGCGTACTTTCCCTGATTGTCTCGAACATGTTGCGCCAATCATATGATTAAGCCGGGCTTTTTGCAAGCATGAGCGTTGACGGATTGTCATATAAGTTACAGCTTATGTTAAAGGTGGGGAATAGTATACGGGTATGCTAAAACTGCCTGATGGGGAAGTTTCATACTGGATTGATAGCACGGAAAGATCCGAATACCGCGCCTTGGCAGACGATATCGACACTGATGTGGTCGTGGTAGGCGGCGGCATAGCGGGACTGACATGCGCATACCTGTTATCAAAAAGCGGTAAGAAGGTCGTGGTCATAGAAAAGGACGCCATCGGCAGCGGAGTTACCGGGCACACTACCGGCAAGGTAACCTCACAGCACAGCGTGGTTTATTCCGAACTTTACGACAGGTTAGGCAAAGACGAAGCCCGCTTATATGGCGAGGCCAATCAAACGGCGTTAACCGAAATAAACCGGATAATCAAGCGCGAAAAGATAGATTGCGATTGGCAGAAACAGGATAACTATGTCTTCAGCGAGAGGCCGGAGGATATAGCCAGGCTGAAAAAGGAAGCCCGTATAGCTGGTAAGCTTGGTCTGCCCGCGACCTTCACCGCAGAAATCCCGCTTCCGCTCCCAATGGTGCGCGGAGCAGTCCGTTTTGCTAGCCAGGCCAGGTTCCACCCGAATAAATATCTGTTGGGCCTGACTAAGGCGATAGTCCGTAACGGTGGTCTGGTCTTTGAGAAAACCAAAGCCAAACATATAAGGGATGGTCACTCCTGCATAATCGCCACCGATAGCGGGACGCTAAAAGCCAAAGACGTAGTGATTGCCACCAACGTACCTTTCCCCTGGCTGGCGCACGGTTATTATTGTGCATTTGAATACCCGCTGAAATCATACATAATAGCCTGCCGCACCAACCGGACATATAAAGGCATGTATATAACGCCTGGGCGCCAGCCTTTTTCCATCCTGCCTATAAAAACGGGTCGCAAGCAGTTACTGCTGGTCGGCGGCGCGAGCCACGTACCCGGCCTGACCACGTCCGTGGCAGCAAGATTCGAAAGGCTGGCAAAATACGCCTACGATAATTTCAGTGTCGACTCCATCGAGTACAAATGGTCGGCCAGGGATTATCTGGGCTATGATGACAAACCACTGGCCGGCAAACTTTATCCGTGGTCGAGGCACGTGTATACATTGACCGGTTTCATGAAGTGGGGCCTGACGAATGCCACGGCCGCGTCGATGATCGTTTGCGACTCGATTCTCGGCAATAAGAACCCTTGGGCGCCGACTTTTAGTACCCTGCGGTCCAAACCCGTGCTATCCATCCCGCACACCGCGGGCAAATATTTCAGCTGATTGTTGACATTGCTACCCCTGTTTGTTAATATGTAAATCCGTTTGCATACCAAGCATTGGAAGGCGGATAACGCGGGGTGGAGCAGCGGCAGCTCGTGTGGCTCATAACCACAAGGTCGCAGGTTCGAGTCCTGCCCCCGCTACCATGAAAAGTGACCCACTTTGGTGGGTCTCTTTTCATGCTGGGCAGACCCGACTCTGCGACCGCAAAGGCCGGAGCGCGACGGCGCGAGGCATGCTGAAAAGATTTTTCAGCAGAAAAATACTTTTGAGAGAGATCCTGCCCCCGCAAGCATAGGCACGACATCTCCATTACTTGTTATAATTAACTTCCAACTCAAAAAGAAAGGCGCGCAAATTAAATCCCGGGGTATAGATTTATTAATAAGAGCTTTTATCCTTACAATAGGAGCTATCATTGCCTCGATAGGCATAGAATTCTTTTTGGTACCAAACAATATTATCGATGGCGGAATAGTAGGGCTTTCTATAATGGGTGCGCACTTAGCCCATATTCCCCTAGGCTTCTTCCTGTTTGTTCTTAACCTGCCTTTTATCTGGATAGGGTTGAAGCGTCTAGGCAATCTGTTCGCCATATCTTCTTTATATGGAGTCAGTGTTTTTTCATTGTTCACAATTTTCTTTCATCCTACCAGTGCCGCTACCACTGACCCTATACTTGCCGCAGTCTTTGGCGGAGCGATAGTAGGGGTAGGTGTGGGCATTGTTATACGATACGGTGGAACTCTTGACGGTACCGAGATTGTTGCCGTACTTGCCGGTAAAAAATCTATTTTTTCAATAGGCGAAATAATTATGTTTTTAAACCTTTTTATATTAACCTCCGCAGGCTTTGTATTCGGGTGGGATAAAGCCATGTATTCTTTGATTGCATTCTTCATAGCTCATAAGGCTATAGATCTAACAGTCGAAGGGTTAGACGAGTCTAAATCGGTTTGGATTGTTAGCAGTAAATACAAAGAACTTGGAGATGCTATAGAAGAAGAGTTGGGTAGAAAAGTAACTTATGTGAATGGAACTACTGAGTCATCTCGTATTGCCGATGGAGTCATGTTCTCTATAATTACTCGTTTTGAAGAACAAAAATTAAAAACAGTTGTAAAGAAATATGACCGACAGGCTTTCGTGGTAATAAGTAATGTACATGAAGTCATGGGCAAGAGGTATAGGCAAATCACCACAGCAAAGAGCAGAATCAGAAATAATTCTTAATCAAAGTTCCACTCCTACACGGTAGAATAAGCTAACTGATTGGTTGAACTGCTTAAGTTCCGCCATCTAATAACTATCTTTAGTTCCGGTTCGAATGCAGGAGATCGTTAAGGGTGCTGTTTAGAACAGATTATTGGAATAGTACGTAAATCTCCTATAATATATTCGGTATGATAAAAGTAGTAGTAGTCGGGGCAAAAGGCAGGATGGGCCAGATTGCCGTGGAAGTAATGAACGCGGCAGAGGGCTTCGAAGTTGTAGGCGAAGTTGACAAAGACGAGGACCTTGATGCGATACTAAAGCAAACCACGCCGGACATAGCAATAGAATTTTCCGGTAGCGAAGCGGTCAAGGAAAACTCCTGGACTATAGTCAACAATTCTGTCCGTCCGGTCATCGGCTCCAGCGGCTTAAGCCAAGCCGAGATTGAAGAGCTGGAGAAGTTCTGCAAAGAAAAAGGACTGGGTGGCATTTTGGTTCCGAACTTTTCTCTGGGGATGGCGCTTAGCAACAAGTTTGCCAAAGAATTGTCGCGATATTTCAAAGATATATCCATAATTGAGTTCCACCATACTAAGAAGCAGGACAAACCTTCCGGAACCGCCAGGAACACTGCGCAGGCTGTGGGAATAGACGAATCATTGATCGCTTCGGTACGCTCGGGTGCTTTCGTAGCCAAGCAGCAGATGTTTTTTGCCAGAGACGGTGAGAGGGTAGTCATCGACCATGAAACATTTAACCGCAAGGATAGCTTCGGCGGAGGCATCCTTCTTTCCTGCCAAAAAGTGATGGGACTATCCGAACTGGTCGTCGGACTCGAAAAAATCTTAGATTAATGCGTCTAGACCGGTAAAGTTCTTGCTTTTAGAATGAAAAAAGCTATAATTAAATATATAAACAATTAAACAGGTATTTATATGAAGTTAAGATTCGTTCGTTCTGAAAGGGTAGTTGGCGACGTAGTCTCATTTATCTTTGAACTGGAGCAGCCGATAACTTGGAAACCCGGCCAGTACATGCATTATCTGTTCCCGCATGAAAATGAGGACGACCGTGGCCATGAGCGATGGTTTACCAATTCCGCCGCGCCGTTCGAAGGACATATTATGATAAGCACGCGTATAAGCGAGCAAGGCAGCAGCTTCAAACGCGCCTTGCGAGCTTTGCAGCCGCGGGATGAGATAGAAGCCGACGGCCCGGAGGGAGACTTCACAGTTGAAGACCCGGAGAGGAATTATATCTTCATAGCCGGCGGGATCGGCATCACGCCGTTCCGTTCAATCCTCTACGATGCTTATAACAAGGGCATCAAACTCAAAGTCAAACTGTTGTATGCGACGCGCAACGAAGATATTCCGTTCAAGGATGAGCTGGATCTGTTCGCGGCTAACAATCCGGATATGAGCATAGAATACATTGTTGATCCGCAAGTTATCGACAATGAGCTGTTAAAGAAACGCATCGATGAGTTGGAAAACCCGGTAGTTTACGTATCGGGGCCGAAACCGATGGTCAAAAGCTTTGCCAAGGACCTAAAAGAGCTCGGCCTTGGCAAAGAAAATATCAAGACCGACGATTTCCCCGGGTACGAAGGGTACTAAATGCTTTCTCGCAAAGAACACAAGAAACTTCAGGCCCATATACGTGGCATGGACGTCACCCGGCTTGCCGGAGCCTTCGATGCGCTGGGCGAACCACGCCGCTGTACGATATTTCGGAACCTTCTTAAGAAAAAGGAGATAAACGTCGGCGATATAGCGTCCTTGCTTGATATTTCCGAACCTCTTGCGTCGCAGCATCTTAAGGTATTGTTGAATGCCGAGCTAGTCCAGAAAATAAAGAAAGGCAAAAATGTCTACTACAGCGTCAACCGAGAAGATAAGCTGGTCAAGGCTTTGCAAAAAGTAGTCGAAAGCTAAGTGCTCATGCTTGCGTTTTCGGTGTTTAAGCCGTATGGTTTGTTTCTATGAGTGAATTACCTCCGAGACTTTGGAGTGATTTTGACGGCACGGCTATTGGTTTGGCTAAAAATTATGATCCCAGAAACTGGGTAAAATACTGGCTGCCAGCTATAGAAGGATATGCGGATTTTCTAAAAGGCGTACAGTCTACAGGAGTAGAAATAGCCGGAGTAGTTTCCCGGCGTCCAGCTGTTCGCCGCTGGGTTACGCAACGTTCCATAAAAGAGCTTGGTTTTGCTGAATTCTTTACTAACCCGGATCAAGTTGTGCTAAAGGGAGGTGAAAGAGAAAAAGGCAGATTTGTAGCTGAAGAAAGCCATGAGGGTCCAGTAGGCATGCTCGAAGATAAGCCCCATAAGCTTGGCGTTGAATTGTTAGGGGCGTTGAGGGAAGCGTCAGAGCACCCTAGGGTTTCTCACCATCCAATATTATTGGGGGTGGTGTCTCATGGCCAAAGCCAGGCGTATATGAGGGGATTAGCCGAATCTGTAGGGCGGAACCACCCTGACCTATCCGTTGATGTTAGTACACCAGGAAAGAGTAGCGGCGACTTCACAGTTACCTCAGAAGGATTTGCCGTACATGTGACCCAGCTGGAGCCTTACACCGAAGCAGCCGGTCAGGATTTCGGCCAAAGGCTGCATGACTTAGCCGCTAGTTAAAACACACAACTGTCTCCGATAGGATGATAATGTTTGTGGATAAACAGTTCTTTTTCTATGTTATAGCTAAGTTTTTAGTGTATATTTAAGCTCAAGCAATTTAAATCAGGAACAATTATGCCAAAGCCAAAGAAAACCAAAGCCAAGAATAACAGAAATAATCAGAGTCTCCTCATTATTGTATTGGTTGTTTTAGTAGGATTTCTCGTCGGGACATTATTTGGAATTTATTTGAACTCGGAGAATAAGTCTGTAAAAGTATGGGCTGCTGATAATTCCGTCAAAGTCCCGCAGGACCTTAAAAGTCATTTGATAAAATCTTCCAAAGATGACTGTAATGAATACGCAGGCGATGGTTCGCCGAATGGCGCGGTTCTGTTTGCCGTCACTAAAGTAGAGGACGACTTCGCCAAAATGACCTATGGCTGCGCAAGCTATCTAACGGATATGGAAATCGTAGCTATAAAGAGAGATGGCAGTTGGTCCCTTATCCAACCCGCCGACTATTATCAGACCAAGCCAAATTATGACGGACCGGCTTTGCCCACATGTTCAGCGCTTGAGAAGTATAAGATAAATAAAGACTTAGAACCCGAGTGTCTGGATTCTAAATTCGAAATCCGGCAAAACTCTAACCAATAACGCGTATTTTAGAAAAATTCTTGCCCGGTAAACCTTTTATGTCGACCTTTTCCCAATTGAATTTGGAATTTTCGAGCTGCTTTGGTGTCAGCACCAACTCGTTGTAGCTATCCCTGTCTTTTTGCAAAACTCCTATACCGACCCAGAACTTCGCGTACGAACGTTTGGTGCTGCCCACGGCAATCCAGCCGTTATATATCGTTGGGCAAGCAAGTATTAAGCTTTTGTCATCAAAATATTGCCGTTTGAACGTTTCGGTTGCTTCAATACTCTGATGTATCAGCTCTACCTTTTCCCGCCATAGCGGATCCTTGTCCTGCCCGGGCCGCAGTCTGACATTAAGCTCGGTAGCGGCTTTTTGCGCTTTGCTAAGCTTTGGAAGTTTGCCGCCGTTCACTTTCAGTGTCTCTTGCTTGGCAGCATTAAGCTCGCGTACAAAATCATCGTGGTTTTTGAATTCATCGGCATAGTCGCGGTAGGTAATCGATAGTCTTTCTGGGACATAAGGTTTGATCCAGTCGACCATGCCTCGGAACGTTTCGGTGTATTTTTCGGTGTCGTTCAGCGGCACGTTGTTCATAATTTCGACGTTGAGCGCCTGCGAATAATAATCCAGCCTCGCTCCGGGCGGGTAGACGGAAGCGATTGATTTCATCCAGCGCAGGTAGTATACAAGGCTGAACAACTCGGCCCACTCTACCTCCGGCGCCTCATCGAACCGCCATAGTTTATTCCCGCCGAAAAGAAAACTTACCGTTACCGGCCGGTTGTTCTTAATGGCGTAATCTATGGCTCGCTTGGTGATTTGAATCGATCGTTCGTTGGCCTTGAGCTTGCGGAATTTCTTGGACATAACCTTGGCGAAGATAGCATCTTCCAGCGGAGTCTTGCCAATATCTTCCATCCGTACCGGTTCGGTCAGTGCTTTAAGGCTTGATAGTATGTATTCCTGCGCGGTCATAATTGTTTTGGAGATGCGGGGCAGGCATGACTCTGCCGTATCGCAGCTTTGCAAACTGCTACCTATTCTCGGTCACCGCATCAGATATAGATTAGCATGCTAAGGATTTTTAGTCTTAACGGTGTTGCTCATGCTTGTAAAATTTGACAATTACGTGTATATATTATTCTAATATATGAGCGAACGGGATTTAATAAATAAACGCGTAGAAGCAATTCTTAAACAAAGAAGACAAGAAGAGTCTAGGGCTGTAGAGGCTGTCCAACAAAGACGGGACAAAGAAGAAAGGAAAACAAGCCGCCGAAAACAAGACCATCCAATTGAGCGTATTGCCGGACAATTTGCTATCTGGGCTACAAAGCACGAAATACCCCGTGACATTCCAAACGTAAAAGCTCTGCTTCTAAGCCACGGTACCTTCAAAGGGTTGACTCATAGGATTAAGACCGGTCCGGCCGTCCCTGCATGGAACATTGCCTCAACCCAAGAGGGTGCATCGGGTAGCGGCGGTAGCGGATTTATGACGCTAAAACTTGCGGTGGATTCCAGCGCTAATTTGTACACGAGTCCGGTTCCTAGTAATCGTAGCGCGGATTCTCCCGGCGGTTGGTGGCTCCCTGTTGATGCCGTCGAGGATGAGAATTTATTGCTTCCTTTTCAGCCGGATATGGTATATGACACTATCGCCGAGCTATGCGTTGAGCACGACATCGAATGGGACGTACCGCAGGCACCAAGGTGAGGTGAAGGATAATTTTAGCCCATATGGATGGCTTCGGAAGTAGCTGGTTCGCCCTTTATGTGTTTGATGGCTACGAAAGCGATGACTGACGCGGCGAGTGCGAAGAATGCACCTCCGGCGGCCACGCTGCCCTAGACACCGAGCACCTTATTACGTTCCTTACCTTCTTTGGAAGTGCTGATTATGACAAATAAGAAAAGCCAGGGTTTGCTCTAAGCGGCTTTTTGGTCTTCGGCCCGGTCTAGGAACGGCTGGAAATAAGCAAGTTGCTCGTGGCATCTTTCGCGCGATTGGATTGCTTTCGCCAGCCGGGCATAGGCATACTGTGCGCCAAGTGAGGCATAAATACGCCAGTTGGTAGACAATTCTTCGGCGGAATCCGGCCTGAATAATTTGGAAGCCAAAGCCCGGTGCATGGCTTTTGTTTGAGATGGCTCATGGCCGAGGTTAAGCCGGGCGGTGTCGACAAGCACATGCAATCTCTCCTCTGCGGCAAGGGTCAGCGCCGCCAGTTGGCCGGCCGGCAATCTGTCCGTAGATTCCGGATCCGCTGCATCGTAAATTGTCTTGAACATCGCGATCTCTTCTTCGATACGGGGTATTAGCTCATCGATTTTTTCTATTTTGCTTTCCATGGCATGGCCACCGGAACGGCCTTCTTTTTCGTCGACTTCTTTGATGTCCGGATTTCCTGCGTTAGAGTCCCTGGTTCTGGCCTGGACGAACGCGTTGATAGCTCCCGGGCTGTGGGCTAATACGCCGAATTCATCGGCAGGCAATACTACCCCCGTATCTTCAAGCTTTAACTTGTTAAGTATTTTAGGCTTCGTAGAACTTATAGGAGGTCTGCCCCAAGCCCAGGCCAGTTGCCGGGTGGGGTTATTGTTATCCTTACGTATCCGGCCATAACGCGGATCAAATCTATTGATATAAAGACCTCGGCGCAAGCTGTCCGGCGTGATGTTCGCGAAATCCCTAGGGCGTACATGGAATTCTACATCGGCGCCTTCTTCTAATGTACCTCCGCCGAAAACCGAACTTCTTTCTGCTATGAATTCCGCGAATGTCATTTCCTGCTGTGAAGCAGTTGTTTCTGGGGTGCGGCTGAGTACCCCGCGGTTCTCGTCCAAATAAACCGACCATATAGTTGGTTCCTCGGTGTCCACAGGTTGCTGTTGCGGTGTTTTGAACTTTTCCGGATCTGCTATTCGCTTCTTAAGCCCCCGTAAACGGCCGTTCAGTCTCCTAGCATATGAGTCTTTAGCATCGGCATTTGCTACACCGTAATATTGCCCGGAAAATTCGTCATAATCGCTTTGCAGCATGGAATCCAGTACTATTTTCGGCCTTAATCTAGCAGATGTCGCCGTGTCATATCCTAAGCCCTGGGCAAACCTCCGTTTAGCCAAAGCGTCAAGCCGGTCCTTGCCTTTTAATGATTCGTCGTAAGCCTTATTAAGACGCTCACGGCTACCGCCATATCTGGGCAGGAGCTGGGCTTCCATTACAGCCCGGTCTTCTCCCGAACCGCCTGCGGCGGCTTGAAACCGGGCGCGGAAATTCTCCCCCTTGTTAAGCTTGTTAAAATAGCCTAAGACCGCCAGCTGTCCTTCGTAATAATCCTGTAGGCTGACGCTAGGGCCGCCGATCACGGTTTCATAAGCGGGTTCTTGCTGGGGCTCACGCCCGGCAGGCAAGATGCGCTCAGCAAAAGTATCCGGATGAACTTCCAGTATGGCCACCTGTCCCGGTATTTGCGACTTAACCATTATAGACAATATTATATTACACCTGTCAAAAAAAGGATAATTTGTAAAAAACAAAAACTCCCGGAGTAAATACCGGGAGCTTCCGTTATGCTAATGGTTATTAGCGAGGTTGTTTAGGACGAGCTTGATTGACGGTAATGCTTCGGCCGCCAATTTCCTTGCCGTTCATTTCGGCTTCGGCTTTCTTGCCTTCGTCATCGCTTTCGAATTCAACGAATCCGAAACCTTTACTGCGACCGGTATCGCGGTCTGTGATGACATTGGCACTGCTGACCTTGCCATACTCGGCAAAGACTTGTTCAAGCTCATCCGAAGTGGTCGCATACGGCAAACCACCTACGAACAATTTGTACATACTGATTCCTTACTTATTAAACAATCGACCGAATCTACAAGCTTATCTTCTTTGATCTGCAGAGTTTTGTTGATTGTTCCAAAGTAGGAAACTAACGAAACACCTTGCTTGATCTAGAACATTTTTGAGATCTTGCATGTGCTATTAAACCACACAAAATAGCAGTTGACAAGTTATAAGCGTTTATGTATAATACTTACTTGTATTATCAAAAACAAAAACACAACTTAAAAAAGGAGCAGGCATATGCCAAACTATGAGTTTACTGCCACGTCAGACAAAAAAATATTAAAGCTCGACGGACTTTTGAAGTCGATTCTTAAGCAGATTTAATTCTTGCCCAACGGCTGCGTATTGGCGGCCACGCCGAATGCTAGCGCAATTATAATTACGTTCTTTATGATGTATTGACCCTCTAAAGTCGGTACCATAAAGGCTTGCCAAGTCTCTTCGGGCAAAAGTACCAATGGGGAACAGACAATAATCATATGAATCAACAGGATGGGGATGATTATCCGCACTGTTTTGGGAAACAAAAATAGTATACCAATTGCACACTCTATGACGGCCAAAACCTTGAAAAGTGGATCGAACCATTCGCTACCGATGGTTTGAACAACCAGAGCTTCCGCCAAAGGCTCGGCCGGGCTGATTCCGATTAACTTAAGAAACCCGAACCAAAAGAAGACTATAAAAAACGCAAGCCGCGCCAGCGGAATATAAGTTTTTTTAAAGAAGCTGATTAACTGCTTATCAAGCTTGTGCTTATTCATGCCTCGTCAGTATACCAACCTTAAGTTTATTCGTGGGTGGTTTTTAATGGTGTTTCTCTTAGGAAGAGTGCTGCGATAAAAGCCAGCAGGGCAAAAGGTATGGCATATATGAACATGTCATGGAACGAGCGGACAAACGCTTCAAGCACCGGTTGCACGGCTTCGGGCGGCAAGCCGGTCAAGTCCGCACCGCCTAAAATTGCTTTTATATCTATGCCCGGCGCGCCACCTGGGAAGACTTCGCTCAAATGGACAACGAGCCTGTTGATGAGTATAGTGCCGAAGATCGCTCCGCCGAACGCCCCTCCAAGATTGCGGAAAAAAGTAGCGCTAGAGGTGGCTGTACCCAGTTCTTTACGGGCTACAGAATTCTGGATTGCCAACGTCATTATTTGTATAAAAGAACCGAGTCCGGCGCCAATAACAAACATCCAAAGACCAAGCACCCACTCGCTGGTAGAGAGCGATAGGTGGCTGAAAAGCCATAAACCCAACGACAAAAGCAGTGTGCCAATAATTGGAAAAATTTTGTACTTACCGATCTTGCTGGTTAACCGTCCGGAAATAATTGACGCCATCAATAGTCCCAAAACCAGCGGCAACATCAGTAGGCCTGATTTTGTCGGCGAGTAGCCGCGGACCACTTGCTGATATAAGGGTATGTAGAGGATCGAAGCGAACATAGCGATACCGGAAAGCAGCGAAAGTATAACCGAAACAGTGAATATGTCATTTCGGAATAATCGCATAGGAATGATCGGCTCTTTAGCGCGCGTTTCCCAATACACGAAGGCCGCGCCTAATATGCCGCCGCCAGCCAGCAGGCTAATTATCTGGCTTGATCCCCAAGCATAGGTCGTACCGCCCCAAACGCTGGCCATCAGCAGGCAAGCCGAACCGGCCGATAACAGTGCCGCGCCTAAGTAATCAATAGAGTGCTCTCGCTTATAAACAGGTAAGTGCAGCCTGCTGGCAACGGCTGAGAGAGCAATAATACCAAGCGGAATGTTGACGAAAAATATCCAGCGCCAGGAAAAAGAATCGGTCAAGAAACCGCCAAGCAGCGGCCCGGCAACGCTGGAAACACCAAAAACGGCACCAAAGTAACCCATATACCTGCCACGTTGGCGGGGCGGAATTACATCACCAATAATTGCCAAGACAAGCGACATCAAGCCGCCGGCGCCTATACCTTGAAGGGCCCGCGCGATTACCAGTTGGTTCATACTCTGCGATATGCCGCACAGGATTGAACCGATAAGAAATATTACGATTGCCGACTGAAAGATTTTTTTGCGACCGAAAATGTCGCTGATCTTACCGTAAATAGGCGTAGTTATCGCGCTGGTTAACAGATAAGATGTAGCCACCCAGGATAATTTATCAAGTTCTTTTAGTTCTGTTGCGATCCGGGGCAGGGCCGTAGAAACAATGGTTTGGTCCAGGGCGGCCAGTAGCATGACCAGCATCAAAGCTCCCATGATGACCATAATTTCGTTATGCGAATAAT
>DASUOG010000037.1:0-24626 GCA_036276755.1 Saccharimonadales bacterium (SeqCode)
TGATGATTCCCAGTGTGCCCTGGGAACCGATGAAGAGCGGGGTCAGATCGAACGACTTGTCCTTCCTTTTCACATCGGCAATGTTATAGCCGGCCGACGTCCTGGGTTCGAAAGACTTTAGCTTCTCAATAGTTTCATAATTTTCTTCGATCAACGTATCGACCGCCCGATAAATCTCGCCTTCGTAATTGGCCAAACCGAGTTTTTTGCTTAACTCTCTTTTGGAAAGACGGCCGGTCTCGATCACTTCGCCGTTGGACAGCACAACCCTTAGGCCCTTTACGAAATTTCCGATATTGCCATATTTTATGGAGTTCACGCCACCGGAATTAGTAGCGGCGGCACCGCCGATGGTCGAATAGTTGATCGAACTCGGAAAAGGCGGCAGGAACCTGCCGTGCGTATAAAGCGCTTCCTGTAGTTTGCCGAAGTTCAAACCGGGTTCAACGGTAACTTCGCCGGAGCGGGAATCGAGCTCTAATATGCGGTTCATATGCGCCGGAAAAACGGTCAGTATGCCTTCGCCGATGGCGCCGCCACTGACATTTGAACCTAAACCACGGGGAGTTAGCGGAATAATTCGTTTTCTTTCGGCCAACTGCCAGGTAAACCGCGCTGTTTTACGCACGTCGTTTTCGTTTCTCGGATAGGTGATTATCGCCGGCGTGATCGAAAATATACTACAATCGGTTGAAAAATATTGCAGGGCATCGATGGAAGTTACCACCTCACCGCTAAGATGTTCCTGTAAATAATGGGCGACTTTATTCATTTTTATAATTCGGATAGCCTCTCACAGCTAAAGCCAGTAAGCAGTACTAGTTATATTAACATATAAGCTATAGCTTTTTTGCAAATTGTTTTTAGCCGTCCGGGTACTACCGGCGCTCTTGTTTAATCATCCATTTATCAACGTCGCTATACCGGTACACCGGGCTTATCAGACTACTGTTATCAAAACCGGTGAAAGGCGATCTGACGACAAAAGTATAATTGGGCTGATACAAGGCCAGCGCCGGATTATCGTTGTTCCATACCTTCAAAAACGTCTGATACTTCACCGCCCTGATCTTCGGATCGATGCGCGACCTGCCACCCTCGAGCGAAATATCGGCCTTTGCTGATTCATATTCACTGAAATTCAAGCGGGCTCTTGAGCGGGCATCGTTCTGCGAGCTGTGCCAGAACGCGAATACGTCCGGATCGGCACCTATGGAAATGGTCGATAGCAATGCGTCGTAACTGCGCGAAGAGACAGTATTTTTCAAATCTTCTTCGCCCTGAAGATTGGTTTGTACGTCTACGCCTATTTCTCTCCATTCATTCTTCAACTCATTGGCGACCTTCTCATATTCATTGTTCGACAAGGCATACAGCTTCAGCCTAAGCTCCGTATTACCTTTGCTGCGAATACCGGTAGCCGGATTCAGCTTCCAGCCTGCCTTGTCCAATATTTGCCGCGCTGCCCTGGAGTTGGTGGTCTTTTGCGCATATTTACGGTCATATCCGAGCTGCCCGATCAGCAAAGGCTCATCGCTTCTTTTCAAAATCTGGCCGGTGCTCTGCATGACCTTATAGCGGTCAGCTCCTAAAACCAGAGCCCGGCGCACTTTTGTGTCGGACAGGATTCCTTGTGAATTTTTAAAAAATACCATCGTCTGTCCGGCAACCGGTATCGAGTAAACATTGCTGTCCTCGTCTTCCCTGTATTCCTTTTTGATAGTCCCAAGCCCCGATATCGCATCGACTTTTTTCTCATCATAAGCCGTTACTAGCTTATCCTCGGTATCGTAAGTGTTTATAACATATCTTTTTATTCCTGGCTGGCCTTTGTAATAACCGTCGTTGGCTATCAGGCCGATTTGTTCGCGGCGGGTTTCCGGCTCGGCTTCCTCGTCGATCTGCACTTCCACGGTATCGTATTTGAAAGGCCCGCTGCCTATCGGTCGGACGGTATTAAAATCGCTCGCACGTAAGCGCTCCGGCGGGATGTCTTTCAGCACATGTTCAGGTAAGATACCGGTGGTAAGAGAATCCGGAAAAGAACTTAGTGTGCTGGGCAGTTCGAAAGTAACAGTCCTCTCGTCCGTAGCCGATATCTCGATCCCTTGCCAGCTTGGCAATAGATACGATTTCGCATCCGGATTCTGGATGGTCTTAAAGGTAAATAGCACATCATTGGCCGTTAGCGGCTGTCCGTCATGCCAGTAAAGATCCGGCCGCAAGGTTACGGTGTATACCTTGCCCTTCTTATTTGCCGTTATGCTCTCGGCCAGGTCCGGGATCAGCTTCTGATTTGAATCATATGTCAAAAGCCCGGCGAACAACAGCTTGGATACCGATGAATCGACCGAGCTGGAAGCATAGATGGGATTTGCATTCGTGTATGTGCCGACGATGCCCTCGGTGAAGGTGCCGCCGGGGGTGAAATATAGATTCTGATACTTATCCCGTAAAAAGCTCAGTTGCAAGAATCCGATCAGCAGGATAAGGCTCATCAAAATCAGCCAGCCGGCTACGAATCTTTTGACCTTGGCCAAATTAGCCAGCCGATGGAAGAAGTGCCTGTCAATTTTTTCTTCCGTCAGCGTGCCGAATTCGCCGATATTCTTATGCTGGGAACGGATGGCCTTCGGCAATCGGAATCGCTTGCTTCTCTCCCCCATGTATAACTGCTAGACCAATATCCCCAATATCAAGGAAAAAGAAAAAATAATTACTAGTAGTATGGTTGCATAATGGATGGTTTTGTCCGAACCCCGACGTACGGTGTTGACCTCTCCGCCGCCGCCAAGACCGGCTCCCAGACCCGCACCGCGGGTCTGCAATAATATCAAAATCGTCATCAACACCATCGAAACAATCGTTATGTATCCGAAAATATTCATGCCTTCAGAAACTCTCTCTTTCGTTAATTTTCCTATATATCATGTGAGTGACGTTTACCCGCTTAGCCAGACGAGATTCATCGTTCTGCTATAGTCACTACCAGATAGTTTACCAAGCCGATCACCATGCCCGCAAGCATCGCCGCGCCGAAATTGGTAACTTCAAGGTCACTATAGAGCTTGCTGGCCAACATTACCATAAGACCGTTGATGACGATCATGAACAAGCCCAAGGTAACCAACAAAGCCGGCAGGGAAATAAGCACCACTATAGGTTTTACCAAAGTATTGATTATCGTCAGAACCAGGCCGCCGATCAGGATAACCCGGAACTTACTCTGATAATCGATGCTGTTTCCCAGCAGGCCGGCAGCTACCCATAATCCGAGAGACGATACGAACCAGCGGAATACGAATCTGCCCACAGCCGAGCTTTGTTTGGCGCTCATAAAGCAAGAACCCGGAAATTTTGCAGATATTTCTCAGTCACCATCAAGCTATTTTAAGCGAGGTGAGTTCGCGAGACAAGCGGTCGGACATCACACGGTTACCCGTCTCGGTAAGCAATACGTCGTCTTCTATCCGGATGCCGATGTTCTCTTCGGGGATATAAATGCCGGGTTCGACCGTCAGGACCGCCCCCGCCGGTAAAGGTTTTTGATAATTACCCACATCATGTACGTCGATTCCGAGAAAGTGCGAGGTACTATGCGGATAATATTTCCCGACGGATTGTTCGTCGATGATCTTTATCAAGCCGAGCTCGCGCAATTTCTCTCCCATGTAATGCCTGATGGCCGACTCATAGCTTGCCAGCTGAACGCCGGGCCGGAGCATCTTGAGCGCGAATTCCCGGACCTGCATTACAGCATCGTATACCGCCAGTTGTCTCTTCGTGGGTTTGGCGCTCACGGTCCGGGTCAGGTCCGAACAATAATTAGCCTTTGATGCTCCGATATCCAAAAGCAGCACCTTGCCGGGCTCAATCGGCGCATCATTGCGGACGTAGTGCAAGGTTACAGCATTCTTCCCGCCGGCAACTATCTGACGGAACGAGTGGTTCAGCCCCTTTTTGGCAAACAGATAGTCGATCTCAGCCGACAACTCCCGTTCGTTTTTGAAACTTTCGAGCTTCTTACCTATCAGTTTATAAACTTCCATGGTCTCATCCACGGTCTGCTGGATTGTCTCGATCTCCGGTGCCTGCTTGACCATCCGAAGGTTTACGATGTGTTTGGTCAGATCGATGAACTGCAAGCTACTGTTGTGGCTTTTGAGCTGTTTAACCAACCTTCTTCTAGCCGGATTACTATAAACCTGAAATCTTTCGTC
This sequence comes from Saccharimonadales bacterium (SeqCode), assembly GCA_036276755.1. GTDB lineage: Bacteria > Patescibacteriota > Saccharimonadia > Saccharimonadales > 2-12-FULL-41-12 > JANWLD01. Next base: position 4,221 of record DASUOG010000037.1, read on the forward strand.
GAAATCTTCAGGCGGAACAAGCGTAGCCACATGCTTGACTTTCTTCAGTCGTTTGGACAGCTTCTGCCAACCTTGTTTATAAGATAAAACCTCATCCGCGCCGGAAATTTTAGCGAACTTATCTAAATCCATGTCACCATGGAAAACCCGCCACCTTTCATTAATATCCGGGCCGATCAAATACTGTTTGTCCTTGTCGATAACAAGGATGAAGTTCGGATCATCGATACCGCTCAGGTACCAGAAACTACTGTCCTGATGGAACTCGTAAGTATCATCATCCCGCGTCCGTTGGATCAGTCCGTTCGCAGTTAAGATTATCGGCGCCTGTCCGCCGAATACTTCGCACAAACGTTTGCGGTTGTCTTGAAAAAACTCCGGAGTGAACTTACCTTTCATAATCAGTACACCATAATATCACAGTCGTTACCCGATAAATTCCTTGACCAGACGCGCGCGCTTTTCGCCGACCACGTCTTTGAGCTCAGCCAGGCTGGCATTTTTGACGCCTCTAGTGCTGCCAAAGCTTTTTATCAGCTTTCTTTTGTAAACGTTTCCTATGCCCGGTATGTCGTCGAGGAGTGAACCGGTCTGCCGCGCACGTTTGAGCGTGCTGTGATAGCTGATGGCGAAGCGATGGCTTTCGTCTCTGATTCTTTGTAACAGCTTGAGGGCATCGCTGGAACGGCTCAAAAGCCTGGATTCGTATTGCAAATCTTTTGCAATAACTTTATTGATAGGTTGTGAATCGTTATTTACCCTTGTTATATTCGTATCTTTTTGCAAATCTTTTGCAATAAGGCGAGCAGGGATGATTATTTCCTCCAGCCTTTTAGCGAGGCCGATTAGTGGAATATCCAGTTTCAAACCGTCTAAAACGACAGCCGCCGAGGCGACCTGGCCTTTGCCGCCGTCTATCAATATCAGATCCGGCTTACCCCATTTTTTGATGTTGGCCTCCGAAAATCTTCTCAGCATGACTTCTCGCATGTGCGCATAATCGTCATTACCCCGAACCCTTGATTTGAATTTACGGTATTGACTCTTATCCGGTACGCCGGCATTGAAAACGACCATGCTCGCTACCGTGTCCATGCCGCTCATATGACTTATGTCAAACCCCTCGATGCGCCTCGGTGTGCCGATGCCCAGCATCTGTGCGATTTCGACCAAGCCTTTATCCTTGCTTATGTCTAGATTCTCTACATCGCCGAAAATAGTCTTGTTGTCCAGGTTTTTCAGCGCGAGCAGCTTGTTGCGGGCATCGGCAGCCTTTTCAAACTCGGCGGTTTTGGCGTAAGTATTCATCTGCTTTTCAAAATCCTTAGTAAGCTTTTTGCGCTTACCGGTCATATACCGGATGAGCCGACGCAGATTTTTTCTGTAATCATCTATGCCGGTCATTCCGGCTTCCAGGCCGGGACAAAGCCCGATCTGGGCCTGCAGGCAGGCCCGAGCCGGAATATTCGTGGGAGGATGGGTCGAATACGGAAAGATTCGCCGCAGATGCCTCAGAGCTCGATTTATCGTGAACTTGCTTTGATATGGTCCGAAATACTTTGCGCCGTCATCAAGCGGCCGGCGGGTAAAGGTAACACTTGGGTAATTGGAATTAATATCGATCCGCACATAAACAAAACTTTTGTCGTCGCGCAAAAGTATATTGTATTTGGGCATATAGCGTCGTATCATCTCGGCTTCAACGAACAGGGCATCCAGCTCGGTCTCCAACTCCTGCCAATCAACATCGGTGATTTCCGCTAGCAAGGCATCGGTTTTTGGGTCGAATGCCCGGCTTTTTTGGAAATATTGACGCACCCGGCTGCGCAGATTGGCTGCCTTACCGATGTAGATGATCACGCCTGACTTGTTTTTATAAAAATAAACCCCCGGCGTTTTGGGCAGTTTTTCCAGTTTTATCTTAAGCTCGCTCATACAGCCACATTAATATGCTGCACGGACTGTTGGCTTAATTTCTTCGCCACTTTATCGAATAACCGGGCGACTTGTTCACCGTCACGGTGCAAATAATTGAACTCTGTAAGACTCAGTCCACCGAGCTCTTCATATAACTCTTCATACATAATCTTGGCCAATTCCTCGTCCCAAATCTTATCCCGGTGCGCCGACGCCAATGCTCCCATTGAGCATCTTGGCATGCCGTGCTTATTCATGCCGGAAACACGCCAACCGTATTGTCGGATGTAGCTTGCGGCTTCACTAAAAATAAATGCGGCCTCTTCCCTGACTTCTGTCCCTACCATGATTAAATTATATCAACTCGAACTATATGGACGCGATAGTCTCGTGATTATCGCACAAAATCTTTTGATTTTCCTGGCAAGGTTCGCAGATAAGTACCAGCCGGTTGCATGAAACGTCGGCGCAATTCTCGAAAGAGCTGGTCGTTTGAGAGCAATGCACGCATTCGCCAATATCTTTGGCTTTGTCGGAAAAGCTATGCACCATGCGGTCGTCGAATATATGCAGCCTGCCTTCCCACAGACCGTCATCGCCATACTTTTCGCCGTATTTTACGATTCCGCCGTCCAGCTGGTAAACGTCTTTGAATCCGCGGTTTTTCATCAACACGCTCAGAATCTCGCAGCGTATGCCGCCCGTGCAGTAAGTAACCACGGGCTTGTCCTTTAACTTCTCGTACTTACCGCTTTCTAGTTCTTCGATGAAGTCGCGCGTGGTCCTGGTGTCCGGTATTACAGCATTTTTAAACCTGCCTATATCTGCCTCGTACGTGTTGCGCCCATCGAAAAATACGACATCATCCCGTTTGCTGACCAGTTCGTGCAGAGCCTCCGGCTTTAGACGCTTGCCGCCGCCGACCACGCCGCGTGTGTTTACTTCGATTTCACCTGGTTTTTTAAAGGCGACTAATTCATCGCGTACTTTTATGCTCATCTTGGGGAATTCTTTGCCATCTCCGTCGCTCCATTTGTATTGTATGCCCCGAAATGTTCCGCTTGCATTCATCGCCCGTTTATATTTACGCAAATCCTCTATGCCGCCGCCAAGGGTGCCGTTGATACCATGGGGACTGATGACGATGCGGCCCTTGATATTCAGCCGTGAACATAGTTCTTTCTGCCAAAGCATGGCCATATCCGGGTCACGCAAAGGCACGAATTTGTAAAACAAAATTACCTTGTTCATTAATGAAATATTATATCAAGTCCGATGTCTTTGCCATCACTAACACTTTGTGTCCGATCGGACAAAATATGTTATTATCGGCGTATGAATTTCCGAAGAGAACTGGAGCGAATGGATAAGAAATATAAATCTCATGCTCATTACATATTGTCGGCTCTTCTGCCTTATACCGAGGCGAACATTAAACTGTCCTTCAAACCATCTGCATTTTTCAATGATCTGGAAAAACTGGATCAAGTTAAAGCGAATAAAAAATCGCTTCAAACTACTTATTATCGGCTTATTAAGCGGGGGTTGATCGTGATTGACGATACCGGCATGCCACGCTTAACCAAAAAAGGGATCGATCAAGTCAAACCTTATAAAACCAAGAAGCTTAAGGGGTCCAGCCTTATGGTTATTTTCGACATACCGGAACAAGAGAGCTTTAAACGCCGGCGGTTACGGACATTGCTTAAGGAACTGTCTTTTAAGCAAGTGCAGAAAAGCGTATGGGAATCTCGCTTTGACCATAGGGATTATTTGCGGGCAGAAATAGAAAAAATGCAGCTTCAAGAGTATGTTAAGGTTTATGAATCAGCTCAGATCGAGATATAGGTGTTGAACAATTCACTAACAAAATGTGTCCGATCGGACAAAAAGTGTTAATTTATTTCTAGATTTAGCTTGAGTGTGGTATAATGTAATTTAACGTCACAAAAAATAAAGGAAAGGGCTGGCTTAAGAAAACCATGTGGATTAAAAAACCATTTAAGGTTCTAAATAGTACAGACCTTTCCCCTACTCTTTAGACAAAACAAAATATCAATCTATAATTAAGCATTAATACTATGCTGGCGTTTAGGAGGAGCCGGCTAATGAACGAACAAAGAAGTAAAGAAGCCTTCAAGCTTGCCATCAATCATTACTGGCAGCAACTATTAAAAGACTGGAAACTAAGCTTTTCAGGTTTATTGCTAACTGGTGTCGGTATGATATTCGTGGCTTATATTCCCCCGCTGATAATTGCTAAAATCCTTCAACGATACTCAGAGTCCGGCATACCGGATTTAAGCACTTTAACGCCTTATATTTTAGCTTTCGGGGGATTATGGCTATTCGGCGAACTTATATGGCGACTCGCTATTCATATGCTTATCACTGTTGAGACCAGAGGGACCAGACGGTTATATAACAACGCCATGCAGTATCTTTTAGACAAGGACTTGGTGTTTTTCCATGACAATTTCGCCGGTTCGCTGACTACCAAAACCCGTAATTACGCCGGACGATATATCGAAGTAATTGATATTTTACTCTTTAATGTAACGCCATATCTTATACCTTTAATTTTTATCAGTTTTATATTGTGGTCGTTCTCTCCCTGGCTTGTGGTCATTCTAATAGCCTTAGTTTCTTTAGTCATTGCTTTGATTGTTCCCTTGCTAAAACAAAGACGTAAACTTGTAACACTTAGAGAAACGGCCAGCAATAAAGTTTCCGGACACGTTGCCGATATCTATTCCAATATTGATGCCGTACGTTCATTTGCTAATGAAGATATCGAAAGACAGCGTCATAGACATAACACTCTAGACCTTACTAACAAAATGAAAAGGTCTTGGGATTTTCAAAATCAGAGAGTCGACATGTTGATATCTCCGCTGTACGTCCTAACCAACGTTATAGGTATTTTAGTAGCGCTAAACGTAGCAAACTCTACCGGCGCAAGTATTGAAGTGGTTTTTGTAACATTTGCATATTATGCATCTTTTACCAGATTTCTCTGGGAATTTAACGGAATATATAGAAGGCTTGAGACGGCATTTAGTGACGCGGCACAGTTTACCGAACTATTAATTAACAAACCGAAAATTTTAGATGCCAAAAATCCTAAGTCACTTTATGTTACAAAGGGTTCCGTTGAATTTAAAAATGTCGTATTCGACCATAACGCAGATGCAGATGACGCATTGTTTTCAAACTTAAATCTATCTATCAAGCCGGGCGAAAAAATCGGGCTGGTCGGACATTCCGGCGGCGGTAAAACCACTTTAAGCAAGTTGATTATGCGTCTTATGGATATAGACGGTGGAAAAATAACAATAGACGGCCAGAACATAGCTGAAGTAAAGCAGGCTGATTTAAGAAAACAACTTTCTTATGTGCCGCAGGAACCGATAATGTTCCATAGAACTCTGTGGGAAAATATAGCTTACGGCAAGCAAGACGCAACGCAGGAAGAGATAGAAAAAGCCGCTAGAGCGGCGCATGCCCACGAATTCATCAAAAAACTCCCTTATGGCTACGACACGCTGGTTGGAGAACGCGGTGTTAAACTTTCCGGCGGACAAAGACAACGTATTGCTGTTGCGCGGGCAATGCTCAAAAATTCACAGATTTTACTATTAGATGAAGCAACTTCCGCCCTGGACAGCGAATCGGAGAAATTAATCCAAAAAGCCCTATGGAAGCTTATAGAAAATAAAACCGCAATCGTAATTGCTCACCGGCTAAGTACCATCCAGAAAATGGACCGGATAGTCGTCCTTGATGAAGGCAAGATAGTAGAAGAAGGTAGCCACCGCGAACTTTTGGACAAGAAAGGCGTATACTCCGAGCTTTGGAAGCACCAAAGCGGAGGATTCTTGGAAGATTAAGCAAATAAGGGAGTTAAGAACCTTTGAGCGACGATACTCCCTCGTCGGTTAAAAATTCGTACAGATCTTCCCATCTGTCGTCCCACAATCTGGTAAAGGGATATGTGCTGGGGTTGGAGTCGTGCGGTTCAAAGGGATGCGGTGGAATGCGGGAAATTAATCCGACTTTTTCCAGTATATCCATAGTTCGTTGGCCGCCTCCATAGTATCCCGAAGCCATCTCCACGTCGCGGTTTCTAAAAAGCGTCCCCTTTTCCTGTTCCGTTACCCACAGCCAACCATGCGCCTGTTTATGGCCGGCTTCCATTCTCCGTTTGAATCTTTTGAGCGGTAACGGCTTGGTTGCCATATCTATGTCCACCCGTGGAAAAAGTGCGCGGCAATATTCCTCAAAAAAAGTTATTCCCCGTGCTGATATATCTTTTATGCCCACGGTACCGTCGCTTTTCGATTCCCCTAATTCTTCGTTTTTAAGTTTTCTCAGAAGCTCTAAAGCACGTATAACTCTAATCCCGACCACTGACCGTCCGCTTTCCTCTCTTTGTGCTAGCAGAGCATAGCCGCCATCATCCCGTGCTAAATTGCTGATGTGCGGTCCTTTTATGCCGTTGAAAAAGTGTGACGCGCGGTTTTTCCGGGCACGTGGTGTGTCGCCTCCACCGCCGGTAAAACTTACCGCGTCATCCCGGGTAATGATGCTGACGTAATTGCCGGTGTCCGGATCCATAGCCCAGGTGAACAGTTTTGGTTTGGTAATACTTGACCTTTCCTGCACCGAAGCTACACCTAGATTTTGCGATATTTGTGTTTCATCGACAAATTCTAATTCAACGCCGCTTGCCTCAGCCAAACTTGCCACCCCTGATATGAACGAGGCGACAGAAGCTTCGTCATCAATTCTGAATAGTATGTGGCCCCGTTTCTCCGGACCATCTTCGTGACTGTTTGTTGCCATGATGAACTAAATATCATAGCTTAAAATTGCTTATTAGTCAATTATAGCTTGTCGGTCTCGTCATTTCTTTTCGGGGTTGTGACCTTGAGACTTGTCTTCGAATTCTTTTTTGCCACCCGGTCGGATCTCGCCTTCAGATTGACCGCCTTCCGTTGAGTCAGTCCCCTTTTCGGCCGGAACGTCAGCAGCTTCGCCTTCGGTTTCAGCTGGTTCTTCGCCTTCTTCTACGGCGCCCTCGGCGGCTTTTTGCTCCTCAAGCGCGGCATCGGCTTCGGCTATCTGGTCCTTGGGCATCTCGACTGTCGCGATAACGTACTCCTGGTCGGTTTTTATAGTGATCGTATCCGGTAGCTTTATATCCGAAACATGAATCTTGTTCCCAACGTCTTCTAACAAAGCGCCATCTACTTCAATAACATCGATCAAATCCTTCGGCAGAGCTTCCACTATGAGATGTTCGGCATTCTTAAGGACCAGTAAACCTGCTCGCTCGGCAGGGATTTCGCCGACTAACCTAAGAGGTATTTCAGCAGTAACTTTTTCGTCCTCTTTTATTGCCTGGAAAACAGCGTGTTGTACTAAGTTGCTCGCCGGAGCGTTAACTACTTCTTTGATAATGGTGGTGTACTTCTTGCCACCGACATCTATCTTGATCGCGTGGTGCTTGCCTGCCGCACTAAAAGCTTTTTTAAACGCCAGTGCCGGTACGGAGACATGCAGGGAAACCTGGCCTCGTTCGTGGATGACTCCTGGAGTCAGGCCGTCATTCCTTAATTTCTTTACCTGTTTGCCTAGAATATCCCGTTTTTGGGCAGACAGAATTATATCTTGAGACATCAGTTAATAACCTTTCGTTTGCTCATATTATATCATAAATGCATAAAGTTCATACCTGTTATAATCATATCCGGAAATGTCATTTTTAGACCCCAATGAACTGATTGCCAGCGGCGGCCTGGCACTTATAGCCTTTATTGTATTTGCGGAAAGCGGACTTTTGTTCGGCTTCTTTTTTCCCGGCGATACACTGCTTTTAGCGGCCGGGATATTAGCGGCGGCCGGCGAATTTAACATCGTAACCCTGATATCGGTAATAGTCATATCGGCCATAGCGGGCGGCCATGCGGGCTATATAATCGGTCGAAAAGCCGGTCCGAGACTTTTTACCAAGAAGGAAGGTATAATTTTCCGGCGTGAATATATCATCAAAAGCGAAGAATTTTACGAAAAGCATGGAGGAAAAACCATAATGCTTGCCAGGTTTGTACCGATTGTTCGTACATTCGCGCCCGTGGTAGCCGGTATCGGCAAAATGAATCCGGTCAAGTTTATGATTTATAACATCTTAGGCAGCTCCATCTGGGCGGTAAGCATAACCCTGATCGGCTATTACTTCGGCAAGCAGATACCGCACATTGACCGTTACATCCTGCCGCTTATCCTAACGGCTACTGTTCTGACCTTCAGCCCTACCGTTTACCATATTGTAAAAGATCCGAAAACCCGGCATAAAATAATTGCCAAATTCAAAAAGAACTAGCCAGAAAGATCACAGCATGGATTTTAAGAATTGTCCGGTATAACTCTTCTTTTGGGCGGCAATCTTTTCCGGCGTGCCCTCGGCGATTACTTTGCCGCCCTCTTCGCCGCCTTCCGGCCCCAGATCGATGATATGGTCGGCCGATTTCACCACATCTAAGTTATGCTCAATGACTATCATGCTGTTTCCGGTATCCACCAAAGCCCCGAGTACATCTAGCAGCTTTTCGACGTCCGCCATGTGTAATCCGGTGGTCGGCTCGTCCAGGATATACAGCGTCCGTCCGGTTGAACGACGTGACAGCTCGCTGGCGAGCTTGATGCGTTGCGCTTCGCCGCCGGAAAGGGTCGTCGCCGGTTGGCCCAAAGTAATGTAACCGAGCCCGACATCTACCAATGTCTGCAGCTTCTTGGCGATACTTGGGATATTAGCAAAAAATTCCAAAGCCGTTTCGCATGTCATCCCCAGCACATCACTGATGCTTTTGCCTTTGTAATGGATTTCCAGAGCTTCCCGGTTGTAACGCTTGCCTTTGCACTCTTCGCAAGGTACGTAAACATCGGGCAGGAAATGCATCTCGATCTTGATGACGCCGTCGCCGGTGCAATTTTCGCAGCGTCCGCCACGAACGTTGAAGCTGAAGCGACCGGCGGAGTAACCACGCAGTTTCGCCTCCGGCAAACCGGCGAATAGTTCGCGGATCGGCGTGAACAGACCGGTATAAGTAGCCGGGTTTGACCGTGGCGTGCGACCGATAGGTGACTGGTCGATCACTATGACCTTATCCAGGTTTTCCAAGCCCTGGACTTCATCGTGTCGTCCTGGCGTAACTTGCGCCCGCATAAGCCGCGCCTGCAGTTCTTTCGCCAAAATGTCATTGATCAGGGTTGACTTTCCGGAACCGGAAACGCCGGTGATTACTACCAACTTACCCAGCGGTATGTTAACTGATATGTTCTGCAGATTATGTTCCCGTGCTCCGGCTATGAGTAACTCCTTGCCGTTGCCCCGCCGGCGTTTTTTAGGAACCGCTATGCTTCTTCGGCCGCTTAGGTATGTGCCTGTCACACTGTTCTTGTCCCTGGCTACGTCTTTAGGGGTACCGGCAGCGACAATCTTGCCTCCGTGAACACCGGCGCCCGGCCCGATATCCAGTACATGATCGGCTGAACGGATGGTCTCTTCGTCGTGTTCGACAATTATGACCGTATTTCCTATATCGCGCAGGTGGCAGAGGGTGCTTATCAGACGGTTATTATCTCTTTGGTGCAAACCGATGCTGGGCTCATCCAAGACGTAGAGAACGCCCTGGAGTCCGCTGCCGATCTGGGTTGCCAGGCGTATTCGTTGCGCTTCACCGCCACTCAAAGAGACCGCGCTGCGCGCCAGCTGCAAATAATTAAGCCCCACGTCCTGCAAGAATTTCAAGCGCGCCCTGATTTCCTTAAGAATCTGGTGAGCTATCTTCAGTTCATTCTGGTTAAGCTCGATTTTTCCAAAAAAAATGACGGCGTCATCTATAGACTGATTGCAGATGTCGATGATATTTTTGCCATGCACGGTGATTGCCAGGACTTCCGGTTTGAGCCGTCGGCCTTCGCAGGCATGGCACGGCCTTTCCTGCATGAACCTTTCTATATCCCGACGCATAAAATCGCTCTCCGTTTCCTTATGGCGCCTTTCCAGATTAGGAATCACGCCTTCATACGCGGTATCGAAGTACCTGCCGTTGCCCATTTTTATGGTGTATGTTTCTTCTCCGGTACCATAAAGTATTTTGTCCAAATCTTCTTTTTTTAGCTGTCCGGTCGGAACATGTATGGAAAACCCGTAACGATCCGCCACGGCTTGCATTTTTTTCATATACCATGCATCCGAAGTGACCCGGTTGAACGGCCTGATCGCTCCTTCGGCAATGGTCAGCCGTCCGTTGGGGATGACCAGTTCGGGATCGACCTCCAAGCGACTGCCGAGTCCGGTACAGACCGGGCAGGCACCATGCGGACTATTAAAACTAAAAGTGCGCGGCTCCAACTCGGGGATCGAAACATCCGGATGGTCGACGCACGCGTACATCAGACTGTATTTATATTCTTCTTTAGAATCCGCATCGGCGACCAGCAAGCGGCCGTCCGCCAGTTCCAATGCCTGCTCGATACTCTGGGTCAGCCGGCCTTTGCTGTCATCATCATTGACCAGCCGGTCGACGACTATCTCTATATTGTGTTTATAATTTTTGTCCAAATCAGGCCATTCATCCAGCGAATAGACCACGCCGTCTACGCGGGCACGGACAAAACCGGCGCGCTGGAATTGTTCCGGTATGTGCTCGAACCGCCCTTTTTTATCGATGACTATCGGCGCCATTATAAGCAACCGGGCCTTTTTAGGTATGCCGCCTGCGACTTTGTCCACTATCATGGTCGGGGTCTGACGCGATACGGTTTTGCCACAGACCGGACAATGCGGCGTACCGATGCGGGCGAATAGCAAACGCAGATAATCATAAATCTCGGTAACCGTCGCGACCGTGCTGCGCGGGTTGCGGCTGGTTGATTTCTGGTCGATCGATATCGCCGGACTGAGCCCGTCTATCTGATCGACATCCGGTTTCTCCATAAGCCCTAAGAATTGCCGGGCGTAAGCACTCAATGATTCGACGTAACGGCGCTGGCCCTCGGCATAAATGGTGTCAAAAGCAAGGCTGGACTTGCCGGAGCCGGAAAGACCGGTAATCACCACCAGTTTATTGCGCGGGATGCTGACGCTAACATTTTTTAAATTGTGCTCGCGCGCACCTTTGACCTCTATGAATTCCATTCACCCTCTTTCTTACAGGCCAGCTATTATAGAGGATTTTTCCGAATTTTTCCAGTGCTATCTACCAAGCAAAGAAGTTAAAGTTACAGGTCTTGGAGGATGAAATTGGGTTTTCGGCCAAGACTGTTCCTCCAGTAATTTCACTATTAGCCGACCTATTGCCAAGTCTTGGCCTGCAAACCCGGTGGAATCATAAACTGTTATAGTTTCCGGCCTTTCCCTAAACGTGCCAATACTTTCGAGCAGTTCGGTAATTCCTATAACTCTACCGCCCAATAATTTGCCATGGTAGCCGGCTTTTTCTTTTTCCTTGTGACTTATACCCAACTGTCCGGCAGCATGTTGAAGTTCCCCTTCTCGCAAACTCTGTCTTAGTTCGTCGGTAACAAATTTAGCTCGTGAATATATATCGTCGCTTAGCTCTCGTTTGCCCACCATATCAGCTCCAACAGCGGCGATCACAACACCGCTTTTAAGCCTTTCTGGAGTTAATACTTCCTCCATACCATAAGTAGCGGTAACGATAATATCTGCTTTTTCTTCGGAACTTGAATCATTTGAAGAAACAGACTCTATATGCGTGGAGTTTACACCTCTTTTCCTAGAAATTTGTCCGGTCACATAATCAAACTTTTCAACGGCACGTCCGGCAACTTTTTCATCAATATCCCGAAAAATCACTCGTCTAAGACCGGGAATCAGGACTTCGGCGGCACATGCATGCTCTAAGCCTTGTTCGCCGGCACCGATGACTAGCATGGTTTCCGCTTCCGGATTAACTTTGTTTAAAACCATTGCGGAAGTAACCGCCGTGCGTACAGCAGTCAGAAAAGCCGCGTTAGCTATGAGCGCAACACCTGGGCGGCCAACTCTTTGCAACACTAAATTGCCATTAACAACGGGTTGGGCATTCGGATGAGATCCGATGTGTTTTACTACGCTGTAATCGTCTCCGGCAGCGGCCATCACTTCCGTAGTATCGTAACCGTCTGCAAAGCCTACTCTATCAATAGTATGAAGCTCCTTACCTACATACATTGATTGGATCTCCTGTGAAAGCTGTTCAATAAATGACATGCTGCCGCCTGATCCGGCGATAACACTTCTCATGTCATCATGCGAAAGCAGATAGGTATCACCTATAGCTTCAGGACTAGTTTCAATCTCTGCCATAAGCAGTATTATATCATAAATATGTTGACTTTTTGGCAATTCTTGAGTATAATATTGCCTGCAATTTATAAAAGGTGGTGAAGATGCAGGACCTTATCGTTCTTGGACAGATTCCCGGCACAAATGTGCGCTTCGGTTTCGTGGCTTTCTTAGCACTTTGCGATATTGTCCTGACGATTTATCTGATAAAAAAATACCATTCTAAAAAATTAAAACGCTTTGAAAAATCCATGAAAATGTTAAGCCGCAGGCTTATCAAAGGCAAGAAAAAGCTGGCTAGAAAATTAAAGCCTCATAAGAAACGATTGATGAAACGGTTAGTCCATCTGCGGGACAATGTTCTCGGCCCAAAGCTGAAGCTCCTCAAGTAAGTAACGCCGGTCTTTGCTCAAACTGGCGCGTTCGGAAATCTCTGTGAGTCTGGCCATGTATTTGTTCAAGACACTTGATTCACCTCCGCCAAGCAAAATGCTTTGTCGGTAATCTTCCCAACTTTTACGTTCTTCACCGGATAAGAACTTGGGGAAATTACGGGCCTTATAAAGCATCACCAAATTACGCAAACGCGCGTCCTTAAACTTATCCGTAAAACTGCTTATCTCAGCCGGATTAGCAGATCGGAGTCGTGCTGATAGATCCCTGTCCGCATCCGGGATAAAGGCATCATACAGACGTTTGTCGACATCGAGAGGCGTATCGACCAATTCCACCTGCGCCTTGCGGCCGGCATTAATTATCCCGATAGCTTTGATCAGATTATCTTGGAAATTCTCAGCAGCCCGCAGGATCTTATGGTGCCGTTTTATTACTTCCATATCAATGCTGAGACGTTCCTTGCTGGCTTCATCCAGCACACTAAGCGGAGCGACTGCCGGGCACCTGTTGTATTGTAACGATTTCACCGGCAGACGAAGTTCTTCGCTGTCTTTTTTATACTTCCATTTTTCGACTAGCTCTTCGGGGCTTAGATCCATGAACTGCGTCGGATCGTAACGCAAATCATAGACAAGCAAGCCGTTTTTATCAGGGTGCGGACAGATTTCGGCCGCGACTGTGGTTTTTTCGAACTCCGCCGGGTATTTGCCGCTGGCGTAAACGAACATCTCCCTATGGTTAACCAGGCTTTGCACGGCTTTTTTACTTCGCAAATTCAGCAAATAGTCAAAAAGTTTGGGCTGTTTCTTTTTGATAAGGTCAGCCAGCGCAATCGTCGCATTAACATCGCTTAACGCGTCATGGGCATCGAAATGATCGAGCTTATTAATGGAAGTAAGCAATTCCAACCTATTGCTTGGTTTGCCATCAGAAGCAAACGGCCATTTGATACCGTCGGGCCTGAGCGCACGGGTCAGCCGGGTAACATCGAGTAAGTCCCACCGGCTGCAACTATCCCTCCATTGCCATTCATAAGCGTCGTTGAAGTTGCGGTAAAACAGAAACCGCATGAATTCGTCGTCGAACCGGATGTTATTGAAGCCGACAAAAATCGTGTCCGGTTTAAATATGGCCTCATTAAAGAACCTGACGAATTCGGCTTCGCTAATACCCTCCGCCAAAGTCTGTTGAGGGGTCGTGCCATGTATCAAGACCGCGTCCGGATCGGGCAAGACGTCTTCCGTCATCTTTATCAAAATGTTAATCGGCTCCCCGATAGGTTTCAGATCCATATCCGTCCGTTGTCCGGCGAATTGCATGATGCGGCTGGTACGCGGGTTGACACCACTGGTTTCCAAATCATAAAAAAAGAAGCTGGCGCTCATATACTTTTAGAGTTTAACACTAATAAATCAGATAATGGTCCGTGCCGGCGAAGAAAACCTTATCGCCGGGTTTAGCTTTTTTTCGTTCCAGCTCATGCATAATGCCTAATTTCCTCATGATATCGCGGAGGCGTTGTACTCCGGCTTCATTGTCAAAATCCGTGCGAAGGGCGAATCGCTGAATCTTTTTGCCACTAACCCTAAACCCGCCTTTAGTTTTGGCGACCTTCCAACTGTCATCCTCTTTAGTAAGACGGATGACCGGCACGCCTTTTTTGTTTTTTTTGAGTTTTTTCTGCGTTGAACCCTCAAGCACTTTTTGGGCTTCGTACAAAAGCTCGCGGGTGCCCTGACCGGATTTGGCGGATATGGCCATTATCTTAGTCCCGCGTTTAACGAGAGGTTTGAGCTTTTTCATCAGATCGTCGATTATTTCATCGTCCAACCCTTCTATCTTGTTAATCGCCACGATTTGCGGCCGCTTCGATAAATCCACGGTATAATCCGCTAGTTCTTTCTGAATCGTCCGATAAGCGTCGGCTATACCGTCGTGATAGGCATCGATAAGATGGATGAGCAGTCTCGTCCGTTCGACGTGCCTTAAGAACTCATCGCCAAGACCCTTGCCGTGGCTGGCACCTTTTATCAACCCCGGGATATCCGCCACCAGCACGCTTGCTTTTTTGTCTATGTCGACTACGCCGAGATTCGGACTTAAGGTGGTGAATGGATAATCGGCAATTTCCGGGCGGGCATTGCTGATCTGACCCAGTAGGGTGGACTTGCCGGCGTTCGGTAGGCCAACCAAACCGATATCCGCTATCATCTTTAGTTCGAATACCGTTTCTAGCTCATCACCCGGCTCACCTTTTTCGGCAACTTTCGGAGCTTGACGGGTACTGCTTACGAAATGCGCGTTGCCGAAACCACCCTCGCCGCCCTTTGCGATGACCTCTTTCTGCCCGTCAGTAGTCAGATCGGCAAACAATTTTCCTTCCGGACCGATGATTGAGGTGCCTACCGGCAATTTGATTATCAAATCTTTGCCGTTTTTGCCGTGTTTTTTTCGTTTACCGCCAGCTTTTCCCGGTTCGGCTGAGACTTCCTTCTTATACCTGAATTTTGCCAAAGTGTTCTGATTGTTGCTGGCAACGGCTATCACGTCGCCGCCGCGACCGCCGTCGCCACCGTCCGGACCGCCTCGTTCCACGAACTTCTCACGCCGGAAGCTCAACTTTCCGTCGCCACCGCGGCCGCCTCTTACCTTGAGCGTAACTTTATCTACGAACATATTATTAGTTTATAGTGACCGGCCCAGTGTTTCTAGTAGATAAAACGATAACTGCCGACTTCCGAAGCAGGGATAGTGTTATAAGTAACCGTGCCCCAGGAAGGGTTGTTCATCTCCGATATGCGGAATGAACCATCAGGATTTACATTTTCCACGAACGCTACATGTCCCAGGCCGCCTATACTCAGGAAGTAAACGACCGCTCCTTCCCGTGGCTCGCTGCCTACGGGCAATCCCGCCAGACGGGCTGCGCTTAGCCAAGTAATAGCGTTGCCCAGGTTGGTCGGAATCGGCCGGCCGATTTCCGCTCGTCGCTTAGCAGCATGCCATGTACAGTACCCATAATCATACCCATAGCCATTAGCCGAATATACGGGAGAACTTCCGAATGAGAACCCAGAGCTTCCATACGAGTACGAAGATGAGACCGGTGCGGCTCCATCAGGAATAACGATCAATTCACCGACTTTGAGCTTTTTCGTCAATTCGACGTCATTGAACACGATTATCTGGTTCATGTCGGCGCGGTATTGGCCCGCCAGAGATTCCGGAGTATCGCCCGGCTTGACCTTGTAAACCAAGCCGTTGATCGGACTTATCAGCAAGTCCATGCCGGGTGATAATGCATCGCCTTCAAGCCCGTTGGATAAACGTACGGTTTCCGAAGTGATATTGAATTTCTGAGCTACCTTGGGTACGGTATCGCCGGCTACGGTTTTGTAGTGCAGTATGTCTTGCTTTGATTTGACTCCGGCCGAGATTACCTGAGGCTTGCTGATTATATTGTCATCGTTGGATGAAACTGCCAGACTGGCATTTTCCGAATCGGCCGCATTGGTTACCGCCGTGGATTCCGGCAGATTGGTAACTCGGGCTACGTTGACAGCGATATCGGCAGATGAAAGCTGGTCTAGGGGGTTAGCCAGTTCTTCGGCATCCTGTTCGCCGATTGCGCTTAGCTTTGCAGATTCGGAGTTATTCACGGAATTGGTGTAAACAAATACACCTACGATGGATAGAAGCAATATATTAGCAGTTAGTATGACGGTCCGGGCATATCGTTTTTCGGATCTGCCGAAGATACGTATAAACAACGTCTGTCTTGATCTTTTGCGAGAGGCGTGGGCTTTCTTATTGATTAAATTAGAGGCGGCCACGCTGATTGAACTACGAATATACTACTCCCTGTTTAGTAATTTATTCTGTCAAAAGTACAGTTATAGATGAAGGAATAATATCAAGTTTTTATTTCATCCAAAACTGCAGTATAAACTTTAGCAGATAAGCATTATTAGGGCAAAATTTTTCGACTGTTTTTTTATTTGAATAACAGAGGTAGGATGTTGTTTAATTGCAGAGTTTTTTACAATGTTTTTTAACTAACGCTTCGTGTTCCTGCAAGGTTTTTGAGAAGTGTGTCCGGCCATCGTCGCCGGATACGAAATAAAGCCAGTCGGTACCGGCTGGGTAAGCCACTGCTTCGAGCGCGCTTTTGGTAACATTGCTGACCGGTCCGGGGGGAAGCCCCTTTATCTTATACGTGTCATAGGTTTTATTGATCTCGGCATAAGCATCGGTCGCGTTAGATTGCAGGGGTACGTCTCCGCGCAAGCGTTTTAGAAACACTTGTGAGACTATCGGACGATCGGACTCTATGCTGACTTCTCTTTCGATAATCGACGCCAGAATAACTCCCTGGTGTATGGTCAGCCCTTGTTTGTTGATAGCCGAGCGCAACTCAGGAGTAAGATGGAATTGCATCTCATTTAGGGACTGTCGGACGATCTGGATAGGGTCGGTGTCCGCAGTTTTCTGGAAACTCTCAGGGTAGAGATAGCCTTCCAGGCTGGCTCCCTCAGGCTTGTCCGTCAATGCCGGATGCGAAGCGTATTGTTTGGGATTTAGAGCCTTATCGACCTTTTCAGGGCTAAAGCCGTCCTTTATAAGGTCTCCCCTTATCTGGTCGATCCGCCGGCCCGGCAGAATCGTCACCAGATCGGTGGCTACTTCTCCGCTGGCAATACTATCTACTATTTCGGCAACTGATTGAGAAGGTTTGAACAGATAGGTGCCGGCTTTTAACTTGTCGCGCAGATTATGGTTGCGGACATACCATTCGAAGGCCCAGTCGCTTTTGATCACATTGTTGTCCTTGAGCAGTTCCGCTATCTGATTGGGGGTAGAGCCGGGCTCGATAGTTACCACTATGCCCGCATTGCTTGCGCTAAGCGGGCGCAGATTATCCTGATAAGCTTTGCGCACCAGTATTGCGCTGCCGAAAAGCGCGATTATAAGAAGAATGCCGATGACCAAGGCGACCTTTTTACGGTCGCTAATCCCCAGCCCCTTGCGATAGTTAAATTTAGTCATCCTGGTTCCTTAAGAAATGTTCTTCTAGTATAAAACATGCCGCCACATCGTCTAAATGCTCGGCCGGGCCTCTTCCCCGCCGCGAACGGTCTTCTTCGGCACGTTTACTGCTGAGGCTTTCGTCGGCAAAAACCAACTCCGCATCGGTATATTCTTCCAATTTATCGGCGAAACGCCGGGAAGCCTCTGTTTGCGCGGTCTCCTCGCCCTTCATATTACGCGGCAGACCGATTACGACTGTGCGGACGTCGTGTTCGCGGATCAGCGCCTGTATCTCATGGAAGATCTTCGGTCCGTTCGCCAATATGGTCAACGGGTTAGGAATACGCGCTATCGGGTTTGCGATAGCTACCCCGACCCGGGCATCGCCTACGTCCAATGCCAATATATTGTGGTTATCAGGGGATCTCATTGCCGTTGGCTTGTTGGATCTCTATATTGATCTTCGAATGGTTCGAAGGCACTTTACTGACCCAAAACGGACTTAATTCTACCTTGGGATCATTGACTCCCGGAATCTGCCCGAGGATGTTTTCCGCCTCGCCGGATTTCTTGCCGGCTATCTGCTGCTTGAGGTTGTCTTGGTTAAGGTCGGGGCCGACTATAACCTTGGTGTCGATGGTAAGCGATCTTTGCCCCTCGTCTAAAATGGCAGTCGCGTCGGTGAATTTGATGCTGGCATCATCAAAACCGTGACTTAGTATAGATTGGCCTTTGCCTTCATCGCGGCTTTCAACCTCTTTTTTAACCAATTCTTTCAGATCGTCTTCTTTGATACCGAGCATAGTGTAAGTGTTGGTAACACTGACCGTAACCTGGTCGCCCTCGGCATTGATATTCGGAGTTACGTCGTAGTTGCTTGGGGTTACCTTAAACGATTCTTCTATCGGAATGAAGCCGTCCTTCCTTAGCTCGGCTACGAAATCATCGTGGGCGGTGTTCGGCTTACCGTTCAGCCGCTCCTTGGCTTTGTCGACGTCGGTCTGGGTAACTACTTTGACGATCCTGTCGGTACCGCCACTTGCGCTTCCTTGGCCTGAAACATCTGACCGTCCGGCAACGCTGAAATTCGCACCGCTGACATTGGCATTAGCCCCGGGATTTTGCGCCACTATATCCGAAGAGCTGGTGTAATAACACGTTCCGCTGCTTATATCGGGCTGGAAGCTTGCCGTTTGTTGAGTGATAAAAGTAATACCTTTGGTACTGACACCCGTGCCGGCAGGAACCGACTTGGGTACGTTGGCGCTACAGGTTCCGGCATTTAGAGAAATTTCACCGCTGGCTTTCTTGCCCTTATTCTTTTCGCCGGAGGTGTTAACTTTTTCGCTATCATCGGTTTTTTCTTCTTTGCTAAGCGCCCTGACTATGCCTTCTTCCGCGTCAAAATCAGCTGCCTGCGTATCGGCTATGAAACCCAGGTCGACGGGCAGTTCGTTGGTCTGGGCTCTAAGGGTCACCTTGGCTTTCGGGGCGATAAACAGGCCGTAAACTACGGCAAATATAAGCAATAATACCGCCAATCCTATAAGTAGCATCTTCTTGCGGAAACGGCTGAAATTCGGCACTTTGGGCTTCTTGCTTTTTTTCTTCTTGTCGGCGCCTGCAGCGGCATCTTCTTTGGGTTTGGGCGTGTTGTCTATTTCGATCCCATCAGAGTCGGCAAATTTGGCATCGGGCGCAACCTCCGAAACAGGAGTGTTAGGATCAATCTTATCCTCTGCTTCAGGCTTAGGCGGCGCGGTGCCGCTCTTTGGCACCGGCGGCACATAAGGTTTACTTGTCAGATTGGAGGCCACGAACAAACCGACAGCACCGGCGAGCGGTAATATCCGGGATTCCGAGGTTATCAAAACGACTTTTTTCTTGCTTTGGTCTTGAGCCCGTTTAAGCAATTTCATATTTACTATGGATTGGAGCACGCTCGCTCTCTTGGGCAGGACCAGCGCGACAATATCCTTAGAGCTGTTTTGAACCTTGTTTATTATTCCGGTTATCTCTTCGTCGATATCTATATAGATGGTATCTTTGGAATCACCTGCCATTATCTATCCTCAACCTGAATAAACGATTCATATACGTAACATCCTATCAAATCTGGCCCTCAGACCGCTAGTCGACTCCAGGTCTTCCTGTTGCTGCAACGTATCCAGACCTACGCGCAATAGCCCCATAGCCGTTATGAAGGTATGGTCATCGGCCTTACCGGTGTTATCTTCGATCCCAACCACTTGCTCGGGCTGGATCAAGGATATCTTCGGTTTGCGAGTAAAGGGTAGTTGTCCGTACCAGTTGGTCTGGTTAAGGGTATCGATAAGCTTGCTCAGGCTGGCGCCGCCGCCACAAAGCAGCATCTGATGCGGCAGATTCTCAAGCTGGTTAAAATCCGACAATGCCAGCTCGACGCCCGATAACCATACATCGCAGGTCTTCTCCAGGCTCTCGCTGATCGCGGCATGCTGGGTCAGTTTCTCTTCGGCCCGGCTGGAGAAGTCCAGCTTGAGCTTCTCGGCTACATCAAACTCTACGCCAAGATCCCGTTCGATTGAACGGGTAAAGGCCCGGCCGCCGATACCGAACATCTTGGTACCTTGGACGCCGCCCTCGTTGATTATAGCTATATCGGTAGTCCCACCACCGACATCCATCAAGATTGCACTCATATTTGCATTGTCGGTATCGCCGATAAC